>JAYEFW010000058.1:0-11380 GCA_034658795.1 Thermodesulfobacteriota bacterium | reverse complement strand
ATGTCACAACAACATCAGCTCCGCTGACCTGCTCCGGGGAATGCCCTTCAAATATTATACCGCCAAGCCTTTTCAAACGCCTTGTAATGTCTGATGACCTTATGTCAGAGCCCGATACCTTATAGCCGAGATTAAGAAGGAGCTCGGCTATACCGCTCATTCCTATTCCGCCGATTCCTACAAAGTGTATGTGGTATTTTTTAAGATACATAATCTATAACTACTCAGTTTGTCAGGTTCAAAGTTCAAGGTTCACGGTTGGCTGCCTTGATCTTCATTAATTTATATAGACTTTCAGATAATTAATTTCACAAGGCCAGAAGGAGGAAGGCGTATTAGTTATACGTCGACGACTGATAACACAGTGAAATTATTTATCTGAAAGTCTATAACAATCATCAACAATGGCCTCTGCTGCATCCGGCCTGCCAAGCTTCTTTGCCTTTAAAGCCATATTATTAAGTACACTGTGGTTTGATGCATAGTGCTCGATTTTCCTCGCAAGTGACCTGCCGCTGAGTTCCTTTTGAAGAATTATTTGCGCAGCGCCTGCATCTGACAGCGTTTTTGCATTTAAAACCTGGTGGTCGTCTGCCGCAAAAGGGTATGGTATTAACAGCGCACCTTTACCAATAGCTGTTAATTCTGCCACGGTAGTAGCACCGGCTCTGCATATAATTAGATCGGCATTTCTGTATTGCCGCCCCATATTATTGAAAAATGATTTAACGCTACTGGAGATGCCATCTTTTCTGTAAGCGTTCTTTACCTTTTCTTCATCAGCAGCCCCTGTCTGATGTATGAAAAAAAAGCTGTCTTTTTCTTTTAAGAATTTCAGAGCATCCATTACTGCTATATTGATGCTGTGAGCCCCCTGGCTGCCTCCGATTACGAGAATTGTAAAAAGTTTACCTTGAACGGAACCGGAAATTTCGGATTTCTCCATTGCAAAACAAAGAATTTCGTTCCTTACAGGATTGCCTGTAAAACAAACCTTTTTGGAATCAAAATCAGCCAGAGTATCTTTAAAAGAAATATAAATACGGTCAGCCAGATACGACAAAATACGGTTTGTAATGCCCGGCAATATGTTCTGTTCATGCAGAACAATTTTAATTCCAAGAAGCCATGCCCCAAGTACCACAGGCCCTGAAGAATAGCTTCCAACTCCAACAACGAGATTCGGCCTGAAGTCTTTCAGGATAAGCATGGACTCTAATAATCCCTTTGGTATTTTTGAAACCGCTATGATCTGATTAACTATCCCCCGACCTTTTATTCCTTCTACTGTTATGGTTTTAAGTGAAAATTTTTTTTCTTCTAAAACAGATACTTCAAATGGCTTGCCCGTACTTATAAAAATGACTCTATTCTCAGGATTGCGCTTAATAAAAGCCTCGGCAATGGCTATCCCGGGAAATAGATGCCCGCCTGTGGCGCCACCCGCAATTACAATGCGCTTTCCGTTGCTATTTGCTCTATGCGCTCTTTTTTTTGACTCGCCTGGTTTTAAGCGCATTGGCAGATGCTCCTATATTCATCAATACTCCTATTGATGCCATATTGATTAAAAGAGAAGTCCCCCCATAACTCAAGAACGGCAGGGTAAGCCCCTTGGTTGGTAAAATGCCCAGGGCAACTCCCATATTAATGCAAACCTGAAGCCCAATTGCGATTGTCAAACCAATAGCCATAAATGATCCAAAAGGCTCATCAGCATTTATTGCTATGCTTATTCCCCTCCACAGGATCACAAAATAGAGCAATAAAATTACAAGAACGCCAAAAAGCCCAAGCTCTTCGCCAATAACTGAAAAAATAAAATCAGTATGTGGTTCGGGAAGGTAGAAAAGCTTCTGATAACCTTTTCCTATTCCTGTTCCCCATATACCCCCGGTACCGAAAGCCATAAAGGAATGTATCATCTGGTATCCTTCATCGGTCGGATATTTCCATGGATCCCAGAAACTCATAATTCGTTTTAACCTGTAAGGGGCATTGATCATAAATATGTATAAAGCGGGCAGAAATATCAGCAGCGGTGTTAAAAGATGTAAAATCCGAACACCTCCGACAAAAAGCATAATCCATGTAACTGCCCCGAAGATAACTACCGAACCAAAATCCGGTTGCAGAAATATCAGTATTGCGAATATAACGAAAACCATAAGGTGAGGCAGAAAACCAATTGAAAAATCTTTAAGTTTATCCAGTTTTTTACTCATGGAGTACGCCAGATATAACACAAGAGAAAAACGCGCAAACTCAGATGGCTGGAATGTAAAAAAGCCCAGCCGTAACCATCGTGTGGAGCCCCCGGCAGTTATACCTAGTCCGGAAAACTTAACAGCAATCAGGAATAAAAACGCTAAAAATAGAAACGGATATGCCAAAGAACGAAAAAGTTCTAACGGAATATGCCTGCAACTAACCAGGGCAAGAATTCCTAATAGTGAAAAGAACATCTGTTTCTTAAAAAAATAGTAATCAATTCCAAATTCTTTAAGCGCCAGGGCTGAACTTGAGCTGTAAACCATTGCAATGCCTATCCCAACCAGAAAAAGGACAGGGAAAAGGAGTTTGATATCGTATCCTGATTGCGGATTATTTTTAGGCAGTTGTTTTGTCATATTTTTTGTTTTGCAACAGCTTTGCAAAAATCTTCTCCCCTTTGCGCATAGCTGTTATACATGTCAAAGCTGGCGCAGGCCGGCGACAAGAGTACAATATCACCCGGTTTTGCAGCATTATATGCCTTAAAAACTGCGTCCTCCATGCTAGTCGCAGTCTCAACAGGCTTAATATCCCCAAGTTCAGCCTTAATATCCTCTTTTGCTTCTCCAATAACTATCAGCTCTTTTGTGTGCCTACCTATCAAATCTTTCAGAACATGAAATTTATTTCCCTTATTTCGGCCGCCCATAATCAGGACTACGGGCCTTTTAAAAGTTTCAAGCGCTTTTGCTACTGAATCAACATTTGTAGCCTTTGAATCGTCAAAAAAGTCGACACCATTCAGAGTATCAATATATTCAAGCCTGTGGGGAAGCCCTTTAAACTCCCTCAATGCCGTTCGTACTCCTTCAAAAGTTCCTCCGGCAGTTAGTGCCGCAAGACTTGCCGCTGCAGCATTCTCCATGTTGTGCTTGCCAGGCAGTTTAAGGTCTGATAGGAGCTGAGACATGTTTTCCTGAGAAATTATGCTTTCATCGCTTATTGCCACACCTTCTTCTTTTGAACTGAAAAAAACTTTTCTGCTCAGGATATCTCTGCTCAAAGAACGCACAACAGGATCAGAACCATTTAACACCGCTGTATCGTTATATTGCTGGTTGTTAAAAATCCGGGCCTTGGACTTTGTATAAGCATTTAGATCAGGATAACGATCCATATGATCTTCGGTAATATTCAGCAAAACCGCCACGTTGGCTCGGAAAGTATCTATGGTATCCAGTTGAAAACTGCTTACTTCTACAACAACAATTTCAGCCTTTTCCTCTCTGTCGGCATATGCAATCAGAGGCTTGCCTATATTTCCGCCCACAAATACTTTAAAACCGGAATCTTCAAGCATTTTGCCTAAAAGAGTTGTTGTAGTGGTTTTGCCATTAGTGCCGGTTACAGCAACAATTGGTTCTGTTATAAATCTTGATGCAAGCTCAATTTCACCTATTACTGGAATCCCTTGTTCCTTTGCTCTTCTTATCGGCAGAATCGTATGAGGAACTCCGGGGCTGACTACAATAAGATCCGCTCTTTCAAAAGTTTCGATTCTATGTGGCCCTAATTCCATTCTTATTCCTGGCTCGCGGATTAACGGCTCTTCAGGGCCTGTCTCCTGTTCTTTCTTCTGGTCACTGACAGTTACTGATGCTCCCCTGTTTATTAAAAATCGAGCAGTTGCAACGCCTGTAACACCAAGACCGACTACGAGGATATTTTTATTTTTAAGCTTCATAATATTAAGGGTTTACGGTTGTCGGTTCACGGTTGTCAGTTTTTTCTCGTTCCCATGCTCCAGCGTGGGAATGCATACCATATGGGTTCCCACGCTGGAGCATGGGAACCAGGCACGATTGTCGGTTTACAGTTAATGGTGTATGTTTTGATCAACCGTTAACTGAGAACCGTAAACCGTAAACCTTTTACCTCAGTTTAAGTGTACTCATTGAAATAAGTGCAAGCGCTATGGCAATTATCCAGAATCGTACTATAACCTTTGGCTCCGGCCATCCTTTTAATTCAAAATGATGGTGAAGCGGCGCCATTTTGAAAATCCTTCGTCCGTTTGTCATCTTAAAAAAACCTACCTGAAAAATCACGGAAAGTGTTTCTATAACAAAAAGGCCCCCGACAATTACCAGCAGTATCTCCTGTTTTGTAATCACAGCAACTGTGCCTATAGCGCCGCCAAGTGAAAGGGATCCGACATCACCCATAAAAATTTGAGCAGGGTATGCGTTAAACCATAGAAAACCCATGCCTGCTCCAGCCAGAATTCCGCAAAAAATTGCTATTTCACCGCCTTCGGCAACATAGTTGATCTGAAGATAATCAGCTATTTTAGAATGCCCTGCCACATAAGCAAAAAGCATATATGTGGCAGCAACTACAATCACTGGGCCAATAGCAAGCCCGTCAAGGCCGTCTGTGAGGTTGACGGCATTTGATGTTGCAACAATTACAAACGCCGCAAAAAATATATATCCCCAGCCCAGATCAGGCGAAATATTTTTAAAAAACGGGACAGTTACTCGTGTTGAAAAATCAGGACACATATAAACAAGAAATCCAATTAACAATGCGAGTAATATCTGAAGACAAAACTTGCTTTTAACGCTGAGTCCCTTGCTCCGTTTTTTGATCTGCATGAGATAGTCGTCTATAAAGCCGATAGTGCCAAAGCCAATCGTTACCAAAAGAGCTATCCACACATAATAGTTTGTCAAATTCATCCAGAGAAGTGCAGTGACAGTAATCGAAAATATAATCAGAATTCCACCCATAGTAGGCGTTCCGGCTTTATCAAAATGTGACTGCGGTCCGTCTTTTCTTATATGCTGTCCGATCTGCATCTCGTTGAGCTTTCTGATAACCCACGGCCCGAGGAAAAAACAGATAAAAAAAGCTGTAAGACTGGCATAGATAGCCCTGAATGTAATGTAGCGGAATACATTAAAAGCCGATATTGTCGTATGAAGCGGATATAGCAGATGGTAAAGCATAATATGTTAGATCCTCAACCCCTCAACGATTTTCTCCATGCCCATTGCCCTTGAGCCCTTTACAAGAACCCAGTCTCCCGGCAAAAGTGATTTCTTTAAATCTTCAAGAATCTCTTCTCTTGCTCCAATAAATATATCCATCGAATTTTTATCTTCTTTGCGGGCACCGTTTGCAACAGCTTTTGCGAACTCACCTGTAATGTAAAGCCTTGCAATATTTGATCCGGCAAACAGAGCGCCTATCTTTCTGTGCATGGATTCTGCGTGTTCTCCCAGCTCAAGCATATCGCCGACCACAAGAATACCCCTGCTGTTGCCTTTTAATGAACTGAGAATCCTGATTGCAGCTTCCATTGAATCAGGATTTGCATTGTATGTGTCGTCAATTATGTGCACTCCCCTGATATCAAAGATGTTTATCCTGCCCTTAACCGGCTGAAAATATTCTAAGCCGGCTTTTATCTCCTCTGAAGACAAACCAATAATATATCCAACAGACGCTGCAGCAAGGGCATCTGATACCATGAATCCGCCATGCACTCTGAGTTTTATTGGAATTTTTTCTTCCGGCAGCACCAGAGTAAAAGAAATCCCGGTTGTCGTTTCATTGACATCCAGCGCTTTAATACGGGCATCTTCTGATAAACCGAAATAAAGCACTTTTCTTGAGGTCTTTGTTGATAAACATAAAACTCTTGAATCATCTGCATTAAGAACCGCTGTTCCCTCCGGCTTTATTCTTTCTATAAGCTCTCCTTTGGCATTCATTACCCCTTCAATTGAACCCAGTCCCTCAAGGTGAGCAAAGCCTATGTTTGTAATTACGCCAATATCAGGAATACAAATTTCACCCAGCCTGTCTATCTCTCCGGGTCTGTTCGTCCCAAGCTCAAGCACAGCCCACTGGTGGCTGTTTTTAAGATCCAGGAGCGTTAGCGGAAGCCCTATTTCATTGTTGAAATTTCCTTTGCTCGATAAAGTTTTATAACGCGTTGAAACAACGGAAGCAGTCATTTCTTTGGTTGTAGTTTTGCCGTTTGAACCGGTTATCGCTACAACCGAAACATCGGTCCGCCTGCGGTTAAAAGAAGCAAGATCGCCCAGAGCTTTCGTAGTATCGCTCACTGACACACAAACAATACCCTTATCTTGCCAATCCGTACCGGCATCATCTTTACTTATAATAAGACCTCTCACGCCACCGGTTATCACATTAGATACAAAACCATGACCATCATGAACATTTCCCTTGATCGCAATAAAAAGTTCATTCGCAGATATTGTGCGTGAATCAATAGATACTCCCTCAAAAACATGTTTGACATCCCCGCACAAAAGGTCTCCCTTTGTTGCTTCAAGGATTTCAGCAGTAGTCCAGGGTATTTTTGGTTCATTTTCCATTGTTGTTTTTTTATAACCGTTCAGCCTCTTTATTCGCTGATTTAATATCGAATATCGAACAAGGAATGTCGAATTATGAAGTTTTAACTGCGATAAAAGTTTTGCTGTCCGAATAATTCATACAGCAAAGCCAATTAAACGCTTTTTAAAATCAAATTTCGCTACATTCCTTCGACATTCATTATTCCTTGTTCGACATTCTTTTTTGTTCTGCAACTTTTTTGTGCTACACTCGTTAGCTGTAAGCCGATAACCGTGAACCGTGAACCCAATAATTTATTTAAGAGCTTTTCTCGCTTCCTCTCTGTCATCAAAGTGAAAAGTTTCACCCTTGATTAATTGATATGTCTCATGCCCCTTACCGGCTATAAGTATAATATCTCCCGAACTGGCTGATGTGATGCTCAGCTTTATGGCTTTCCTGCGATCAGGCTCAATAACATAACCTTTCTCTTGAATGCCGTTTGCCGGCTCCTTTGGGTCATATTTCTTTGAAGATGTTTGTTTTATTCCCTCTACTATCCGGCTTATTATTTCCATGGGATCTTCTGTCCGCGGATTATCCGATGTAATTATAGATAGATCGCAAAACCTGCCGGCTATTTCGCCCATCCGGGGCCTTTTGCCTCTATCTCTATCGCCACCGCAACCAAATACACAGATAATTCTGCCGATTTCATTATCTTTAATTGACTTTAAAGAAGACAGAACATGTTCCAGGGCATCCGGAGTATGGGCGTAATCAACAAACACAAATTTGCCTGCTTTATTTGGTATAAATTCCAGTCTGCCCGGTATTCGGCCGGTCTTTTCTATACCTGCCTTTATGATAGCCGGAGAAAGTCCAAGAGCAATCCCCACACCTGTTGCGCTGAGTAAATTCTCAAGATTATGCTCCCCTGCGAGAGGTGATTTAAAATCAAATACCCCCCTTTCTGTTGAAATTCTCCCCGTAATACCTGTAAGGCTGTATTTAATATTATCCGGCCATATCATTTTATCTGCCGTGCTGCCTGTGGAAATCACAGGCATACTATCAGATGCTTCTGAAAGTAAATTATAAAGTCCTTTTCCTCTCTTATCATCGCAATTTACTACAGCCGTTATGTGGTCCTTCTTGGGACCGGTTTTTAAATGCTCTGTAAAAAGCCTTTTTTTGCAAAACCAGTAAGAATCCATATCTCCATGATAATCAAGGTGTTCCCGAGTCAGATTGGTGAACACACCGATATCTATCCGGCAGCAGTCAATCCTGTGCAGGTCAATTGCATGAGATGACACTTCCAGAACAACGTGAGTGACCCTGTTTTCATGCATTTCCGCCAATATCCTTTGCAGATCCAAAGATTCCGGCGTTGTCATTGGGTTTGGAAAAACCCTGCCTGAATAACGGTAATTAATAGTTCCTATTACACCAACCTTGAAACCCGCTTCAGCAAGGATACTTTCAATTATGTAAGCTGTTGTTGTTTTACCGTTTGTTCCGGTTATCCCTATAATGAACAATTTCTCTGAAGCATTCCCGTAAAAATTTGCGGAAATTGCTGCAAGAGCTTTTCTGGCATTCTCAACCTCTATAATTACAGATTCTTTGTTAACAGGTTCCTGAGCTACAATTACCGATGCACCTCTTGCGATGGCTTCATCAATAAAGTCATGCCCATCCGCCTTAAAACCCTTTACTGCAACAAAAAGCCCATCAGGCTTAACCTCCTGCGCCCGATAATGTATTGAGCCTATTTCATAATCCGGCAAGTTATTATGTTGCCATGTTCCCGCGCTATGCTGATGCTCCATACCTTCTTTGACAATGCTTACACGCCTTATTTCCGTTACAGATTCAAGCAAAATAGAAAGTTTCAACCTTTTGCCCCATTTCCGCCGGTCCGTATGTCAACCAGTCTTCCAAATGAATTATCGACGGTTAACGGTATGTTCATATAGTTTACAGTTTCATGCGCTATTCTTTTGAATGCCGGAGCCGCAACTATGCTGCCGTAATGCTTTCCCTGGGGTTCGTCAATAACTACCAGAACAGCTATTTCAGGATCCTCGGCAGGAATAAACCCAAGAAATGAAGCTGTGTATTTTTCGTTTGAGTAAGTTCCTTTCTCATCAATTTTCTGGGCGGTTCCCGTCTTCCCGCAGACAGTATAACCTTCCAAAGCAGCATTCACACCTGTCCCCCCTTCAGTAGTTACAGAAGCCATTATTTTTTTCACGGTTCTGGCTGTTTCCAGCGAAACGACCCTTCTGACCATACGCGGGCTTGAGCTTTTTATAAGACGTCCATTCTGATCCGTTATAGCCTGGACAATATAAGGAGCCATGAGTACCCCGTCATTTGCAATAGCTGAAGCTGCAGTTATCAGTTGCAGGGCGGAAACGGCAACTCCCTGTCCAAAGGATATTGCGCCGGCATCAATTTTTGACCATCTATTATAGTGGGACAGGCTGCCCGATGTTTCCCCCGGGCAGTCTATTCCAGTCTTTTCACCAAAACCAAAATTGCAAAATGTTTTATAAATATGTTCCGGCCCTACCATTTCGCTAACCTTTATAGTGCCGATATTGCTTGAAAACTTAATAATCTGCTGTAGAGACAGCCAGCCGTGAGGATGAGTATCGCGGACAACGTTTTTGCCTATTCTGTATTTACCGTTTTCACAGAAAAAAATGGCATTTGGAGAATATCCTCCAAATTCTATTGCCGCACATGCGCTGAAAATTTTCATGGTTGAGCCGGGCTCAAATGGATCTGTTATTGATCTGTTTCTCCAGAGATTCTGATCAAACTCTCCAAAAGAATTTGGATTAAAAAATGGATAGTGCGCCACTGCCAGTATGGCTCCGGTCTTTGGAGACATTACAATCGCCATCCCTGATTCGGCATTAAATTTAACAGCAGCTTCTTCGAGCGCTCTTTCGGATAAATACTGGATATTATAATCAATCGTTAATATCAGATTATTCCCGCTGCAATCAGGCATTACACTCTTTTCAGCGTCGAACCCGCGCTTGAAAGCATCTTTTAAAACCGTAAAACTACAAGTACTTCCTTTAAGGTAAGTATCATAATAGTATTCGATTCCTTCAAGGCCATGCCCATCTGTGCCTGAAAATCCAAGCATCTGTGCTGCAAGGGTTTTGTTTGGATAAAAACGTTTGTCCTCGGATATAAAATCTATACCTTTAAGATCAAGGGCTTTTACATCTTTTACTTCTTTTGGTGTAACCTTGCGTTTAACCCAAACAAATGATCTGTCAGATGTGAGTCTTTGCTTAAGCGAATTAAGGTCAATTTTCAGCGTTTTATTAAGAGCCTTGGAGGTCGCCGCCGGCTCCTCGATATTGGGAGGATATGCCACAATTGATGTAACATCTATACTCAAGGCCATTTCCCTGTGGTTTGTATCGTAAATTGTCCCACGCTTTCCATGAAATATTAATGACTTCTCATATTGATTTGCTGCTTTCCTTGACAGCCATGAACTGCAAAAAACCTGAAGATAAAAAGCCCTTGCCCCTATAGCAGATAGAAAAATGCTGAAAATAAAACCAATCAGAATTATTCTCAATTTTATGTGGTTTTTTTTAATTGGTTTCATGGAATTATAATTATCTGCTTCGGCGTTGGTGTTTTCAGGCCAAGCTGGTTTTTTGCTATCTTTGCGAGCCGTTCCGGAGATTTCAGGCGCGCAAGCTCAACCTTTAAGTTATTTTGCAGATTTATAAGATTCCGATTTTTTTTATTTTCATTAGAAATTTCATACCCGGATTTTATGCACTGCACTCTGCTCCATGTGTAAATTAAAAGCTCTGCAATAAAGACAGCCATAATGATAAACCAGATCACTATCCTCGTGCTGCTTACATTTTTTTTGGTTTTACGAGCCATAGCTACAATTTTTCTACGACCCTCATCCTTGCGCTTCTCGCCATTGGATTAGCTGCAATTTCTTCTTCTGTCGGCCGCAAAACTTTTTTGGCCAAAGATCGTATAACCCTTGGCTTATTGCAAACACACCTTGGCAGAGCCGGCGGGCATATGCACCTGCCTTCCAAAAGTTTTATTTTTTTTTTAACAATTCTGTCTTCCAGGGAATGAAATGATAATATGCAAAACCTGCCTTCAGGCTTCAACAAGTCAACGGAGGTTTCCATGAATGAATTGAGCATATCCAGCTCTTTGTTAACAGCTATTCTAACAGCCATAAACACTCGAGTGGCAGGGTGAATCCTTCTCCTGGATGATGCTTTGCCGGAAACGGCTCTGCATACGATTTCCGATAGTTGCCTGCTGGATTTAATTTTTTTTTGTTTTCTTACATTAACTATTTTTTTTGCTATTTTACGTGAATAGCGTTCCTCTCCATACTTAAAAAAAATTTCAGCAAGGCTTTTTTCATCCATCGTATTTATCAACTCTTCAGCCGTTGTATCTGATTCAATGTTCATCCGCATATCCAGCGGTTCATCTTTTCTGAAGCTGAAACCCCGTCCACTTGAGTCGAGGTGATGAAATGAAATTCCAAGATCGAGAAGAATGCCGTCTACAGCAGTAACCTTTAATTGTGAAAGAATTTTCGGAAGATTTACAAAATTATCATGAAAGAGATGGATGTTCAACTCGTATGGTTTTAATTTTTTTTTTGCGTTTTTTATTGCATCTATATCCTGATCTATGCCGATCAGAATCCCATCCGGAATAATTTTTTCCAAAATGGCGCTCGCATGACCTGAACCGCCAAGCG
>JAYEFW010000057.1:0-5223 GCA_034658795.1 Thermodesulfobacteriota bacterium | reverse complement strand
CTTACCATTTGTTTTTTGATCAACAAGTTGTTATGAATATTTAAACTTAAATTGAGCCGTTTATTGTGATAATAAAAATATCATAACTTCAGGGAACGATTAAGCATATCAAAGATAAATTCGATTGGTTTGCCTTATGGTGAAATGCTTGGGGCTTATGCAAGCCCTTGGAGGAAGGAAGTTATGAATGCTCAAGAATATTACCATTGTGTGATTGATCGTTTAAAAAACTGTTATCAATTCAGCCATTATGTCATTGCGGCCGGGAATGAGCTTTTTGCAGAAACGCGCGATCCTGTCTTTCCGGCAATAGCAGAACCGGTCAATCAACTTGGAAAGCTTACACTTCAAAGAGGCCTGCAGGTTCATCTTCCTGTTATCGGAGAAAAATCTCAGTCAGTGCTTATGCCGCTAGATTTTGAGATCTTTCTTGCAGACGAAAACCACAAACTGTATGAAGACAAGAAAACCCAGAGAGAATTGTTCGATCAGATAATTCCTGTTATCCGTTTTCTTGAAAACCTCTTCCGATCAAGGGGCATTCCTTATCTTCTGGATTACACGCCTTCAGGCGGACATATTCTCTTTCAAAATCTTTTGGGATATCGAGCTACAGAAGAGTTAAAAAAAATCGGGTTCCTGGAAAAGGATCTTATTAAAGCATGTAATTTTATCGATCCTGATGACATCAGACGTTGGTATGGAATTTCGCTTGATGCAGCGCATGTTTTTAGCGGACTCGGTAAGATTGCGGAGTATATCTCTCTTCTTACTATGACGGCCTTTAAGAATAACGAATCCAGCGGGCTGCTTCCGGTTACTATTTCCGATAGTTATGACCGCTGCATCAATTTGGACAATTCTTGGAGCGAAGGTTCAGCTTTTATGCGTTCCATTCGGAGTCCTTTCAGCCTGCACAAAAAAAATCAGGAAAAATATGGAAAACATCATCAACCTCCTCTTGTAGATGTGGTTGGAACCTGTTTTGATGGAAAGGATGTAAACGAAGAGACTGATATAGATTTTATTCTGGATTGCATGTGGGATCTGGAAAAGGCAACAGATCGAGCGCAGAGCTTTTCCGGTTTCATACCATGCTCCAATGAAAGATTGATCGATTTTATTTGTGAATACAAGTCATCAGACCTTTATCTTTTTCACCGGGATTTTGAAAGCCAGGAAGATATTCTAAGGGGGTTTGCCCTGGAATATGCAAAAAAAGAGGAAAACATTCCTGACTGGACAAGAAATATTCTTTACTTTCCGAATCCTTCGGCTCTTCAACCAAAAAAAATAATAGGTTTTGTTTACGATTTTCTTATCCACGCTCACTGGAAACCAAAACACATTGCAAACATTCTCCGAGATATGTATCAAAATCCTTCTTTCAACTGGACGCAAGATTTTTTTAAGTATCCGGCGGAAGAAAAAGCAAATTTCTGGGCAAGAAATTATAGTGCTGTTGCTTTCTGGAAAACCGGCAGAATAACTGTATGATTGAAGAATTTAGGGATTGAGGGATTAAAATCAACAGAATACCTTCAATTACTAAATTCGCAATTAAGCGAAGCAAATCCCTAAATTATGAATTTTAATGTGTTGGTGTCTTTGTGTCTGAGCTATTAGATCTTTTCTTTGGCAGGAGGAATAATTATGACTGAAGAGGGTATGATGCACCCAAGAGAAGTGCTCCTC
The DNA here is from genome assembly GCA_034658795.1 of Thermodesulfobacteriota bacterium. Lineage (GTDB taxonomy): Bacteria > Desulfobacterota > Desulfobacteria > Desulfobacterales > ETH-SRB1 > B13-G4. Next base: position 3,528 of record JAYEFW010000057.1, on the reverse strand, counting down.
AAGCAGCGCGAGGAGATATTTGCACGGCTTCGGCGGCTGGAATCTGATTGGCAGGTTCTTGAAGAGCGGGATATTGAGCTGGAAGAAGAGGCTCAAAAGGCTGATGAAACGAGTCTTTTCGACCAGTTGGATGAACTTGAAAAGGATGAGATCGAAGATATCGATCTGGCGTTGTGCAGAATTGCCGCGGGGAGTTACGGGATCTGTGAAAGCTGCGAGAAGCTGATCTCGTTCAAACGGCTGGAAGCACTCCCGGCCACTCGCCTGTGCCGCAGATGCGCACGAAGGTATGAGGAAAAACAAAAAAAGCTGCCTCGTGCCAGGGAGGTGATTACCTGTGCGGAACTGCCGGATGAATACAAGAATCTGACTAACGAAGAACTGCAGATGGTGATTCTTGAGCATCTCCGCAATGACGGTAGAGTCGATCGGGAAGAACTCGAAGTCTCCTGTCTGAACGGAGTGGTTTACCTGGAAGGTGTTGTACCAAGCGAGAACGAGCACCAGATTCTGTTACGAATCCTGACCGACCTTATGGGCTTTGCATCTATTGTCGATCTTCTGGAAATCAATGAATTGATATGGCAACGGAAGGACCGCGCTCCAGGCAGAGCAGCTTTTAGACCCGGTGCCGATGTAGATGAAATCAGCGATGATGTGTTTGAATCCCAGGAAAAGGAAAGCCCCTACATGTTTCCCGACAAGCCGCCGGCTGAAAAAGAATGATGACCTACGAGGAGGAAATACGATGAAAATTCCATTGCAGATTACTGCCCGTAACTTTGATCTTACCGAGACAATCGAAGACGCGATTCGCGAGAAAGCGCGAAAATTAGACCTCTTTTATGACCAGATCATGAGATGCAGGGTGCTGGTTGAGGCTCCTCACCGGCATCATCATAAGGGAGTTTTGTTCAATACGCGGATCGATATAACGGTACCTGGTAGAGAGATAGTGATAAAAAGAGAGCCCCATGAAGATCTTTATGTTTCCATAGGAAATGCCTTCCGTGCGGCACAAGGTCAGATTGAAGATTATGATAGAGAGCGGCGCAGGAAAGTTAAATACCATGAAGAAATGCCTCGCGCCATTGTCAGCTCACTCTTTCCGGAAAGAGGTTACGGCTTTCTGACCACACCGGACGGTCGAGAGTTTTATTTTCATAAAAACAGCGTACTGGATGATAAGTTCAAAGTTCTTAAGGTTGGAATGAAGGTACGTTTCGTGGAAGAATTAGGAGAAAAGGGGGCTCAGGCCAGCACCGTGAAAGTTAAATAGGAAACATAGGGGGTAGAGGGATGCCCAGGGTAGAGGCCCATGCAATTATGCGTTTCGGGTATCGTATAGCGATAATCGATGCTCTAAAACCAATTGTTCACCTCTTTGAACTGTCCTGCTTACCTCTGACTGACTTAGACCCAATTCCCTGACAGCCCAATTCGCACTTACCCTTTTGGGGATAATGGATGGAAAAACACCTTAACGAATATTGCCGAAAGATGCCTTTTGCCTTAACTTGCAGCCGGACGATTCTTTTTTTGCTTTTTGCTTTTTTCCTCTTTCATGGAGAGATAAGGAAAAGTTTCGGAGAAGAAGAAGGTCGTTTTTCAGATCATTTGGATGGAACAGTTACTGACAGGTTGACCGGACTTATGTGGACAAGGAATGCTGATCCAGCCGACAATACATACGACTGGTTTCGCGCCCTTGATACTGTTTCCCAACTCAATGCAAAAAAATACTGCGGATATCACGATTGGCGATTGCCTAACGTAAACGAACTTGCAACCCTTATTGACAGAAGCAGGTATGCTCCGGCGCTTCCTCGCAGCCATCCTTTTTCCAATGTAAAAGTCTGGTACTGGACAAGCACTACTACAGCCGATTACAGCAATCACGCATGGCGTATATATTGCTTTTTGGGACATATCGACTATGGCCACAAATACCATATGCTCAACCATGTCTGGCCCGTGCGCACTGCGGGCAGCGCCATTGATTTGATTCCAAAGACCGGACAGAATGTTTCTTACTATGCAGGAGATGATGGGGCGCTTAAGAGTGGAAAAGCCTGGCCTGAAAAACGTTTTTATGATCATGGGAATGGGACTGTTACGGATCATCTTTCCGGATTAATGTGGACAAAAGATGCAAACCTTCTGCACGGCAGAGGGAACTGGTTCGAGGCTAAAAAGTTTATTATGCGCCTTAACGCTAAAGAGCACTGCGGTTATAAGGACTGGCGGCTTCCGAAAGTAAAGGATATCAGAACACTGATCGATTACAGCAAAGAAAATCCGGTTTTTCCTGATCGCCATCCGTTTTTGCATACAGCTTCAGGCATATATTGGTCATCCGGGCAGAATGTTCAGGATCCCGATTATGCCTGGTGTGTGGACATGAAAAACAGCAGAGTTGATTACTATAACAAAATCAATCACGCAGAGTATGTCTGGGGAGTAAGGGACTCCTCTATTGTTTATTGAGATGATACAGGGGCACTAAATATCTCAATTACTTTTCCTGCGCCCCCTTTAATATATTTGTCGGGGAAAAGGGTCTCAATTTTCTGAATGTACCGGGTGCAATGTGTAGGACAAATATTCTCCAGATCATTAATCAACTCAAAATCACTGAATCCGTGAAGACCTCCAATGAGCGTGCTGACCCTGCCGACTTGTGACGCTGCCTTCATGATTTTCCGCACTCCCGGATGAGAGCATCCCGCAATAACGGTTACACTTTCCTCTTTCTTTATAACCAGAGAATGCTCAATATTTTGAAGTTCTCCCGTGGAATAGATATTTTCACAAATTTTAAGCCCATCATCCACCCTTACTATCGTGTTCCCATATGTTTTGCATGAGTCAGGAATAAACACTTTCACCTGATTTTTTTTCAGAAAATCCAGAAGCCCTCCAGTGTGATCCCAGTGATCATGCGAAATAAAAACCATGTCTATTTCAGAAGGATCAATATCGAGTTTTTTCATGTTATCAAGCAGAATAATGCCTTTTGCGCCTGTATCAAAGAGAATCTTCCGGTCGTATGCTTCAACAAGGCAGGAAAATCCCCAGTCCGGGGTAAGATTTTTATCCCAAGCGGTGTTGTCGTATATAATAGTGATTTTCATGAGACCTTTTTACCATTGCCCTTCAACATTTGCTCCATCAGCAAGGGGCAATTTCCCTTCATTAAAGGCATTTACAGCATCTCTGACCGTGCCGCTGACATCATTCGCCACCTTTACCCCTGCAACCTCAAGTGTCTTAAACGCATTGGGTCCGCATAAACCTGTAAGCAAAACCTCTGCGCCTTTGTCACTTAACATGGCGGCAGCCTGAATTCCGGCGCCTTTAAGAGCGTTTACATTCTCTGAATTGTCTACAACTTCGAACTCAAAGCCGTCTGTATCAACTATAAGTATATACGCAGCCCTTCCGAATCGAGGGTCAACCTGTGAATCAAGATCTTTGCCTTTGGATGTAACAGCTATTTTCATTTTCTATCCACCGCCTCCGCCGCAA
>JAYEFW010000056.1:1910-5246 GCA_034658795.1 Thermodesulfobacteriota bacterium | reverse complement strand
TAGATTTTGTAATTGACGGGGAAACGCCTATCCCGGGACAGCCTTCCAGTATAATATCTTTGATAAACGATATGCCTGAAATCATACGAAAAGGCTTGGGCGATGTGAGCGCTTTTGAGTAAAGCGCTTTGCTTTTAATTTTCGCTGCATCCTGCAGGGCTATAAAAATACTTTGCAAACAAACGTGGATTGATAAAACGGTTTGCAACCTCTCTTAAGGATGAATTCACAAGATATTTTAAAACAGAAAACTTCTTCTCTGGAGGATAAACTGCCGATACCTTCCCTTTTATTCCCCCCATACGTCCTGCCCATTCTATCGCATCCTCAAGATTTCCAAAACGATCAACAAGGCCTAGTTTTTTTGCCTCTTCTCCTGAAAATATCCGTCCATCAGCAAATTTTTCTACTTTTGACTGCTCTATCCCTCTTCCTTCGGCAATGGCCTTAATGAATTGTCTATGAATTTGATTCGCAAGATTACGCAGAATTTCTTCTTCCTTTTTGGTCATCTCTCTGACCGGAGATCCTATATCCTTGTACTCACCGCTTTTGATAACAACGGGAACCAGGCCTATTTTTTTAAGCAGCTCCTGAAAATTTGAATATCCCATAATGACACCTATACTGCCGGTTATGGTGCCCTGATTTGCAACAATGCCGTCTGCACCGGCCGCAATATAATAACCTCCGGAAGCAGCCACGCCACCCAGAGAAGCTATAATCTTTTTGCTTTCAGAAGTCTTTGTTATCTCCCTGAAAATTTCCTGTGAAGCCCCCACTCCACCACCTGGCGAATCAATTCTAACAACTATGGCCTTGACGGAATCGTCCCCACGGAAGCGCTTAAGATTATGAATTATATCTTTTGAATCCGCTATAGCACCGATTATCTCTATAACGCCGACTTTTTCTCCAAATTCAAATTCAGCATCTCTTGTACTAAGCATAAAAAGCAGAGATAATCCAATAATTGCAACAGATGTTACAGATGTAAATATCAGGATAAAAAAAAGATATGGGTGTCTGCGAGAAAACATAGTATATTTTAATAGGTGTTTACAGGTTTAGGGTTCAGGGGTTTTAGTAAAATGCAAATGTCGAATGTCGAATTATGAAGTTTAATAAAGTTTTTCATTACTTCGACATTCGATATTCCTTGTTCGATATTCTGCTGTTCAAAACAAAATGCCCTTAAGTCAACAACATTAGTTGTTCAGAGTTCAGACAAGCTCAACGAAAAAAAATAACCCTGAACCTCTGAACCCGTTAACAGTTAAATTTTACTTCCCGTTCAACTTGTCTTGAAGATTCTCACGCAAAATTTCTCCAAAAGTTGAAGTTGCAGGCCTCGCGTTGTTTACATATTCGCTTAGAAGACCATGCTCATCATCAACCTCAAGCCGTTTAACTGAAAGACCTATTCTTCTTTCTTCACTATTTATATTCATGACCCTGGCAGTTATAACATCGCCTACATCAAACTTGCCGACCGGAGTTTTTATTTTTTCCTTACTGATTTCAGATACATGAACGAGGCCTTCAATTCCTTCTTCAAGTTCAACAAAAACTCCAAAATCGGTAATATTAGTAACTGTGCCCGCTATCTCCTTGCCGACCACATAACGCTCTGCTACAGTTTTCCAGGGATCACTTTGCAGTTGTTTGATACCCAGAGAAAATCTTTCATTCTCCTTTTCGATATCAAGGACTATAGCCTGAATCACATCGCCTTTCTTGTATAACTCAGATGGGTGTTTAATACGCTTTGTCCAGGAAATATCGGAGATATGTACAAGGCCGTCTATTCCTTCATCAATACCGATAAAAAGCCCAAAATCCGTTATATTCTTGATCTTGCCTTCAATAGTTGTGCCGGTTGGATATTTCTCACTGATTACATCCCATGGATTTGGAACAACTTGCTTCATTCCAAGAGAAATACGCCTGTTTTCCGGTTTAATATCCAGAACAACTGCATCAACCATATCTCCAATAGAAACAACTTTGGAGGGATGGCGAATCTTTCTCGTCCATGACATTTCAGAAACGTGAATCAGGCCTTCGATACCCTCTTCCAGTTCAACAAATGCTCCGTAATCCGTCAAACTCACAACCTTCCCGGTTATACGTGAAGCCAGTGGATATTTTTCTACAGCGGCCAGCCAGGGGTCATCGACAAGTTGTTTCATGCCCAAAGATACTCTTTCCCTCTCCATATCAAGGCTGAGAATCTTTACGGTTATCTTATCGCCAACCGAAAAAAGTTCAGATGGATGCTTAACACGCCCCCATGAAATATCTGTTATATGAAGAAGACCGTCCACACCGCCCAGATCAACGAATACACCATATTCGGTAATATTTTTTACAACTCCATCAACAACTTTATCTTCATGAATAGCTTCCAGGGTTGAAGCCCTTTTAGCCTCACGCTCCTGCTCAAGAATAGCCCGCCTTGATAAAACTATATTACTTCGTTTTCTGTTATACTTTAACATTTTGAATTCTAATTTCTTACCAACCAAATCGTCAAGGTTGCGAATAGGCCTCAAATCCGCTTGTGAGCCAGGTAAAAATGCCTGAACTCCTATATCAACTGAAAAACCGCCTTTTACACGAGTTAAAATAACGCCTTCAACTGTTCCATCTTCATCATAAGTTTTCTTTATTTCTTCCCAAACCTTAACCTTGGCCGCCTTTTCTTTGGAGAGGATGACACGCTCTTCATCTTCATCCCAGAATTCAACCATTACTTCTACATCGTCACCCATGTTGACGTGTATTTCACCCTTTTCATCTTTAAATTCATTAATGCGTATCTGCCCTTCTGATTTGTATCCTATATCAACGAGAACATAATCCTTATCAACTGATATTATTCTGCCGGTAACAACTTCACCTTCAGCAAAACGCTTGAAGCTTTCTTCATACATATCCATCAAATTTTCCATACCGGCACTGGCACCCTGAACATCTTCCGATGTATTATCATCAGCAGCTTTATCTAAATCAACCTCTTCTTCGTTTTGTTGTGCAACCGCCACCCCTGACAAATCCTCCTCGCCAGGATGATGTTCGGCTGAATCGTTTTTTAAAGAATTATCCATGAAACAAAATACCCCCCTTGACCAATTTTTTAATACTGCTATTTAAAAAAATAGCATAACCTTTTTTTTATAACAAACTAACTATCAAAAAACAACGATTAATTTTATTAAATCGTTTTCTATTTACCCATTTAACTATTTAAGTAAAATTCACCACGGAACGACACGGAGTTTCACTGAAAATTATAAACAATGAGTAAGTGTAACTACTCAGGTTCACAGTTAC
>JAYEFW010000056.1:0-1810 GCA_034658795.1 Thermodesulfobacteriota bacterium | reverse complement strand
CCCTGCCTGAGCATTTTTTCAAAAACCTCGTCAGCATTTTTACCAACGTCTATTAAAAAAAAGTTTGCCTGTGTCGGAAAATATTTAATATTCATCCTGTCAAGGGATTCGTATAAAAAATCAAGACCTTCGTGAACAAGAGATAAAGTTTTTCCCAAAAAAGCTTTGTCTTCTATCGCAGCGCCTGCGCCAACCTGTGCTAATGAATTTGCGTTAAAAGGCTGCCTGACTCTGTTCAGCAGGCTCGCTATTTCTTGCGGCATAATACCGTAGCCTATTCTGAGGCCAGCCAAGCCATAAGCTTTTGAAAATGTTCTAAGTATAACCAATGCAATACCGGAATCAAGGTAATCAATACTTCTAACACAATTTTTATCCCGTACAAATTCAATATAAGCTTCATCCACTACTATCAGAACTCCTTCAGGAATGCTTTGAAGAAAGTCTTTAAAATCTTTTTTTGATACAACGGTTCCGGTAGGATTGTTAGGATTGCATATAAAAATCATGCGCGTTCTGGATGAAATTCTGTCCCTGATTCCATCCAGGTCAACACAAAAAGACTTTAATGGAACCTGTACAGGTGTTGCTCCGGCACAGCATATCATTATATTGTACAAAAGAAATGAAGGATAAGGCATTATTGCCTCATCGCCTGGACACAGCAAGGCACGTGTAATCATACCGATAATCTCATCGGAACCGTTTCCTAAAACAATGTTTCCGGTTGCAACGCCAAGCTTTTCAGCAATATTTTTTACCAGATCATGCCCGCTTCCATCTGGATAACGGTTCAGATTTCCTATCGCATCCTGAATAGCTTTTACAGCCAAAGGAGACGGCCCCAATGGATTTTCATTAGATGCAAGCTTGATAGAATCGCTAATACCATATTCTCTTTCAAGCTCCTCAAGAGGTTTGCCAGGAGAATAAGGCTTTATCGCTAATATATAATCAGGTACTGATAATTTCATTTTCAACCCTTTTAAAAGCTTTAAAAAGAATTTTTGTATTTACAATTTATATTTGTGTCAAGTTTTTTCAATAATATTATTATAAAACCCTGTTGACACAATATAATCGTTACTCTATTCTTTGACCTAAATATTTCTCATTATAAAAACTTTGAACGATTAATGACATCACAAAACAAACTCAGAAAATACATCCAAAAAATCCTGGTATTTCAGCAAAACGGCAGTGGAGAAAGCAAGATACAGGGAATCATAAGATATGGAGAGAACCTCTTTGACCTGAAAATAATATCAATCGACAAACCCCTGCCCCCTGTAATCGACGATTCAATAAAATACCTTCCCACAGACATCAAAGCTGACCTGGTATTAGATTATCTTACACATCCCGACCTTTCACATGATCTTGCAGTTATGTGCGTAAAGAAAAAGATTCCTGTAGTCGCAACAGGTAAAAAATCGCATATTAAAGGCGTGCTTACGCCTCCCACATGATGTAGTTTATCAAGGCAGGTCTGCCTTGGCCTTTATGGAGAAAGATTCGGCTTACCGGAATTTTCAGTCAAAACATCCGGTGGAAAGATTACAAATATCAAGATACTTCGGGGGGCTCCCTGCGGTGCCACATGGAAGGCATCAGAACGTATTTTAAATCTATCTTTGCAAGATGCTGTTGAACACATAAGCATAGAAACACAGTTCTTTTGCAAGGCAGACCCTTCAGGATGGGATCCGATCTATGAAAAAAGTCCTGTTCACTTAGCCGGCGAATTACACAAAGCAGCACTAAGCAGAGCCATGCGACACATCCCATGAAAATCATTGACATAAATATT
>JAYEFW010000055.1:0-5258 GCA_034658795.1 Thermodesulfobacteriota bacterium | reverse complement strand
TTTCCAAGCCTGTAAGCTATGTATACGACTACACCTGTAAAAATAATTCCAACTGGAAAATGCATATTTTTCACCTCCTTTAAAAACTCAGAGCTGCAAACCGGGAAGCAATGTCCTCGCCTTCTCTTTTAGTTGCTCGACGTCTTTTTCACCCACTACTTCTTGCCAAAAATCAGGAGAAAAAAGATCTGCGTCGTATTGAACAACCACAGAGCCTGCAAAAAGGTTCAGCCTGATATTCTTGATAGCCTCGATCTGATTCGCTATTTTTTGTATCTCTTTTTCAATGCCGTTTACCTTCGGCAACTTAGACACAATGCTGTGGTTAAACCTCAATCGTATCCGGCCTGGAATGTGATGCGCAATCTCTGCTTCCTCAAGCAGAAGAATTAGATAATCGTCAACAGACATGGAAGTCATCAACTCCTTTCTCCTATCCGGTGATCTGACGTTTTGTTTCCCGCTTCAGCCTGCCAGGTTCTTTTCTGTATAGACTGTGATGCCAGAAGGAGAAACCAAGCAGAGCCACACCAGAAGCAATGTGTAAGTATTTTACTTTCTTATTATCCAGAAAAAAAGTCGTTCCCGTTGTTACCATCAGGGAAACAACCATCCCTGCCTTGGCAAACTCTTTTGATTTATTGTTTGACATTGCTTTTCCCTTACTTTTTCTCTGCCTTTTCAGCCTTTGTGGGCTCTTTTTCTTTTGCTACGGCTTTTTTGACCTTTTTAACCCCTTCCTTTGCTTCTTCACTAACTTTCGCAAAAGATTTCACAATTGCCCGTTTCACCGTGTCGCTGGTCAGAACAAAGGTGGCCACGCCTCCTATAAGCATACCTGTCCAGAAAGAGGAATCGTCTGTCCTGAAAAATCTTCCCAGCCGCTCGGTAACACTAACAGGGGGTTGCGCCGGAACCTGCGCCGGAGCATAGGTTTGTCCGTATTTTAATTCATCATACTTTCTGACCTCGGGATGGCCCTCGGGGGCATGATCTTCGGGATGAGTATTGGGGCCGTCATTTACCGGTGGATTTGGTCCTGGATTATGCATTTTTTTCCTCCTTAGCTCTTTTTTTCGTTAATGTCATGTAATACTTCTGCTTCCACATCCGCAAGCTGTTCCTTGAGTTCTTCAACGCCCCCTTTGACAGAAGCTGAAGCCTTGATTATGGTCTTCATGATCCCCTTTTTAACAGTGGAATTGGTAAGAAGCAAAGTAGCCAGGCTCCCGACTAAAATACCTTTCCAGAAAGAATCATTGTCGAGCTGAAAAAAGCTCGCCAGCCCCGAGGGAGCAGAGATCTCCTCAGTCATCTCTGGTGGGTGTCCAGGGCTTACGTGGTCGGGCTTCTCCATATATGTCCCATACTTCAATTCATCATGGCCCGGCTCCTTATGATGGCCAGGCGCGGCACCCTGCCCGCTTCCGTTGTCACCCGGGGCATAGCTTGCATTTTCGGGACCGCCCGCGTCTCCAGGGGCGTCATGTTGCTGAAATTGACCGGGATTATCCTGAGCACCTGCTCCCCCGGCAGGATCCTGCGCCACTGGATTGCCGGAATTTGCGGGATTTGCTCCTTGCGGTGTGGCCAGCCCTGGCTGCATGTACATGTAAGGTGGGAAGTTTCCATAACCGGGCGGTATCCAATAACCGGGCATTTGTCCCTGGGGAAAACCGCCCTGTGCCATATAATAACCGGGATTCAGATTTGGCGATTGGAAATATCCGTACGGAAAAGGTGTCTGCCCGGGAACAGGCCCAGTTTGTCCCGGAACAGGCCCGGGCTGTAAACCCGGATTTCCCTCACCAGCGCCCTGAGAAACCGGATTTCCCTCCTTATTCCCTTCACCAGTGCTCTGAGAAACCGGATTTCCCTCCTTTCCACCTTCGGGACTGCCAGCGCCTCCGGCACTTCCCATTTCTTCGTCGCAAGATTTGTCATTCTCCTTTGATTCCATCCGTTCTCCTCCTTAAATTAGCTGATAGCTGATAAGCTGGTAAGCGAAAAAAGAAATTCCTACGCTATCGAGTTATTATTTTTCGGCCTTCTTCTCCAGCATTACCTCTGCCCTGGCATCTTCCCACTCTTCTTTTAGCTCTGCCGTGGAATTTCTGATGCCCTTGTAAGCCCCGACGCCGCATTTCATGATTCCTTTTCGTACTGTTTCGCTCGTCACCAGAATCGCCACAGCGCCTCCAATCAATAATCCTTTCCACAAAGACGGATAGTACACCATTGCTTTACCTCCCTTTTTGGTTAAATGGTCGAGTAGTTAGCTCACTTCTGTATCATTCAAAGGCCCTGGCGAGAAACTTGTTCATAAGCCCCTGCCCCAGAGACGCGATTCCCTGGCGACTTAATATATCTCCGTGCTCCTCCAGGCCTAATTTTTTTAAAATCCCCTTTAAGGGGTCTACGTTGATGCCGGAATCTCTTATACCATATACTGTCAGAATGAACCGGAGCTGATGAACCAGCTCTATTTTCTCTGCCAAGGCGGGATTTTCGTAACGGATCGCCTCGATTTCCTCCGGAGACGATGGGATTTCTTTAATTTCATAGTCATCCATGGTCGCCTCTTCATCCCTTTCGGCCTCTTTTTTGCCTGACTCAACAAGACTTTCAAGCAGGCACGGCTCTATTTTTTGCGTGTCATAGTCTATATCGATCTCGTTTTCCTTTGGATCAAAACTAAAATCCTGGACTCCCTCAATCTCCCTGAAATGCCTTGCCATCTGGTCCGGATTGATGGACCCTTTCTTCACGGTGGTAATATCAAGCTTAAGAATCATCCTGCCATGATTGTTGCTCACCACCTCGGCCCTTTTCAAAAGTCTTTTTATCTCAAAATATTCAAAACTACTCGGGTTGTCAGGTTCACGGTTCATAGTTCACAGTTCCAGGGTTGAGGGGGGCTCAGTTAACAATTGATTATTAACAATTGATTATTGATTGTTAGTAACCGTTCAGAGTTCATAGTTCACGGTTCACGGTTCACGGTTTCAAGGTTAAGGGTTCAGGGTTGGCTGGCTTTTAACCTTGAACTGTGAACCCTTTGCAGCGCACACGGCACACGGTTCGGATTCAAGTTTTCCGCTCACAGCGCAGACCGGCCTTGAAACCGGTGGGAGTTCTGCCATGTCAAAGCCCAACAAACGGCTGGAGTTGAGCCAAATGCCCCCAGAATGAAAAATATGCAAAAAGCCACCAATAATCGGGGTAATTAATCCCATGGCGCCAAGGAAAACACCAGCCAGATTGGAATAAGTGGCTATTTTATAGTTTTGCTCGATGATTGCGATTGTCTCTTTGCTCAAGGCCCTGACATAGGATATTTTCCATAATTCACTGGTAGCCAGGGCAATATCAGCCGCTTCAATAGCTACGTCAGACCCGCCTGCACCCATGGCGATTCCGATATGTGCTTTTGACATTGCCAAAGCATCATTTACCCCATCCCCGACCATAATGGGCAATTTCCCTTCGCGGGTGAGTTTCTCAATCACTGCTGCTTTGTCTTCAGGGAGAAGATCGGCATGGCAAAAGTCAACTTTAAGCTCCTTTGCCATTTTATCGGCTACTATCGTTTGATCTCCTGTAATCAAATGAACTTCTTTTATCCCGTTATTCTTGAGGTATTTTATGATTCTCCTGGCGCCGGGCCTGATTCTGTTCTTTATACCGATCAGCCCGATCAGTTTACCGGATCTGGCTACAAAAACAGTGCTTTGACCCTCAGTAATCAGGCGATCTGTATCTTTCTCGTACCGCCCTATTTTAATACCACGCATGCTCATCAAATGTTTGTTACCCACAAGGATTTTGTGGCCGTCCACCATGGCCTCCATGCCCCGTCCAACAATCACCTGGCAGGCTGCATGGCCAGCCACCTTTATCTCCATCTCCTTTGCCCTGTCTCTGATCGCCCATGCCAGTGGATGGTGGCTGTGCTGTTCAGCCGACGCGGCTGCACCTATCAGTTCATGCTCGGAGACTTTTTTGTTATGAATGACGATGCTTTCAATCTCGGGTTGAGAGCAGGTGACTGTGCCGGTCTTGTCAAAACAAATAACATCCGGTTTGCCCACTTCCTCAAGGTAGAGACCGCCCTTGACCAGAATATTTTTTCGGGCAGCATTGGCAATAGCAGCGCTGACGGCTGTGGAAGCGGCAAGGACTGTGGCACAGGGACACGACATGACCAGAAGAACAGTCAGCACCCGGTAAATGCTTTGGGTCACGATCAGGGTTCCCGCTGAAACGATTATACCAAGCCTGGTCAGCCGGGCGGACAAAACATCTCCCTGATCCATGACAGGAGCCCGGGTGGCCAGGGACTCCTCCACCATTTCGAGCACCCTTGCAAGGTATGTCTCTTTCCCAACTTTTTCGGCCCTGATATGGATAGCCCCATCGTGTATGACAGTGCCGGCAAAGACCTTGCTCCCTGTGCTCTTGTACTCTGGAACAGAGCGCCCTGTAATATGGGCGTCATCTATCGTAGCATGGCCTGAAACAATTACCCCGTCAGCCGGGAGACGCTCTCCGGTATGAACAGCTATGATGTCTGCGACTTTCAGCTCAGAAACAGGAATTGCAACCTCCACGCCTTCAATGACCTGATAGGCATCCTTCTCATTAAGGATCAGGATGTTGCGGATAGCCCGTCTGGATCTTTCTGTAATGTAATCCTTGATCAAGCTGCCTATCCGCATAATAAAGATGATCTCCAGAGCTGTCAGGGCTTCGGCCATAAGTATAGCTACAATAGCCGTAAAGGCCATAAACTGATGCAGGCTGTATTTTTTCTTCTCAACAATATCCTGCACAGCTTTCTTTAATATAGGGTAGCCAAAAAAAACAGTTGTCAGGGCTGGAAGACTAAAGACCGTCTGGTTGATAGCGGTTTTCCCGAAGACAGACTTGATCAGATAATAGACCGCAATAAAGGCAAGAGCCGATACCTCCAAAAGATTCCTGAGCAAGGACCTCGGTTTGGGTGTACCACTATCCGCCACAGCTCTTATAGAAGGCTTCCTTTTAAGGTGGTAACGGGCGGGAAAAAGTTCGTCCAGTTTTGCGAGGACTGCCTCTTGTGTAACCCTTTTTTCGTCGTACAGGATAACGGCTGAACCCACGACAGGATTGCTCGTGACCGCAACTATCCCTCTCATTTCTTTCAGGGCATCGCTGACAGTTATGCAGCGATCCTGATTCTTCATCAGGAAACTCTTAACCCGCATCCTGCCGGGTAT
>JAYEFW010000054.1:18200-19412 GCA_034658795.1 Thermodesulfobacteriota bacterium | reverse complement strand
TGTTTTGGAAAAAGAAAAAACAGGCTGGAAACGTATGAAGTTTAGAAAAAACAAGGTCTGGCTGAATACCGATAAAAATGGAAAGCCTATTGTTAAAAACGGCAAAGTGTTAATCAAGTACCAGCTTGAGCAGGATTATGAGTACTGGGTGAATAAAGACAATGTTAAACCCATTGATCCGCGGGAGGATAATAAAAAAGTTTCTAATAAAAAAAAACCGTGTAAAACAAGTAAAAAAAAGGCATTTGAATCAGAAAAACAACCTCCGGAGGAGCAGGATATGATCTGCATATACACAGACGGGGCCTCTTCCGGCAACCCCGGCCCTTCAGGGATAGGTATTTTATTGCTTTATGGAAGCCATGAAAAGGAGATATCAAAATATATAGGTTCTGCAACCAACAATATTGCGGAGCTTGAGGCTATTCGAGTAGCTTTGCTGGAATTAAAAAAAACCGATATTCCGGTAAAAATTTTTACAGATAGTTCTTATGCTTACGGAGTCCTTACTCTTGGATGGAAAGCAAAAAAGAATACGGAATTAATAAAATCAATAAAGAAGATTATTTTAAAATTCAGGAAGTTGAAGTTTTACAAGGTAAAAGGGCATGCAGATATTGATGGAAACGAAAGAGCAGACTATCTTGCTACATCAGCAGTAAGAAAAAAGATATAAATATATAATAACCGTTTACAGTTATCGGTTCACGGTTGAAAAAAACAGAAAATAGAGGAGAATTATGGGGGTCATCTTTGTGAACTGCGAACCGACAACCGTGAACGGTTACAATATATATAGAGCCCTGCCTAATTTTAAGCAGGGCTCTTAATTTGAAGTTATTCAGATTATGATTAGGCTGATTTTAATTTTTCAATTTCACCCTTCAGTTCATCGATTTCTTTTTTATATTTTTCTACATCCCCTGTAGCAGTTGAAGCAGGGGTTGTCTCATCTTTTTTCCAGGTATCTTTCAGTTCATCAAAGCCCAAATAAAGAGCCAATCCACCTCCAAGTAGAAGCACTACAGGGATAGCACCGACTAAAAGCTGCAAAAACTCGTGCCACCATATTGAAATGCCAATAAGACCCAGAACAGCTCCGATGGCCCCGCCAATTAAAGTTTTCATAAAAATTCACCCTCCTTTAGCTTTAAATTGATTCCTTTTGAAATTGAAGTTTTTTAATAGTAAATTACACGTACTATATTCAAT
>JAYEFW010000054.1:14896-18100 GCA_034658795.1 Thermodesulfobacteriota bacterium | reverse complement strand
TTTTTAATATTGCATTCAAATCTTATATTTGATAATTTTTAAATTTTTGAAAATATAATAAAATTACTTCACAAACAACCAACTAATATTATGACAAGATTAATAACACAGAAATTAAGGGGTTGGATCGACAACTTTCTTAAAAGGACATATAATCACTTTCTTTGCTATCTTCCGGTTAATATAGGCTTTTTTTCATCATGGATTTTGAAGCTCTTCTTTTCCGGAGTAAAGCTTGATAAGGAGCAGACCTCAGTCATCCGGAAGATTCCAAAAGAAAGTATAATTGTTTATGCTACCAAATATAAAAGTTATTTTAAATATTTATTTTATCACACACGATATAGGCAGGAAGGGCTGCCTGTTCCCGAAATAGGGCTGGATTACAGAGTACTTATCTGGCAGCCGGTATCACGAGTATTCAGGATTATTTTAGCACATCTTGATTATATTTTTTATAATAAAGCCTGGCCGCCCAATCCTTATAAAAGCGGATATATCAAACACGAGCTGATTAAGAGACGTTCGGGATTATTATCTCTGGTTGAAAAAAAAGGTTTCTATCGCAGATTTGTAAAAGAAAAAGCAGATCCGATCCGCTATCTTATAAAAATTCAGAAATCAATAGAGCGTCCGATTTTTATTGTTCCTCAATTAATGTTTTTCAGCACAAACCCACACCGGTCTACTCCGAGTATAATTGATATTCTGTTCGGTACCGAAGAAAGGCCGGGAAAAATAAGACGCATTGTAACTTTATTCAAAAAACCGGGCAATATTTTTGTGGAAATATCAGAGCCGGTTAATCTTAAAGAATTTTTAGAGCTTACTGAAAACCGTTATCAAAGCCTAGAGCAGCAGTCACTTCAATTAAGGCGCTATCTTTTAGTTCAGATTAATCAACTTAGAAGAAGCATCGTCGGGCCGATTCTTAAATCAAGAGAAGAACTGAAAGAAAATGTCCTGACAAATAACAGGCTTCAAAAATTCATGTACAACCATTCAAAAAAGCGCGATATCCCAATCCAAAAAGTACATAAAGAGGCGGATATGTATCTTGACGAAATAGCCGCCAACTATAATATAGCTGTAATAAGAATGGCCACAGTTGTTGTTAAATGGTTTGTAAACACCATGTTTGAAGGTGTAACGGTCAATAATGATGTGCTTAACAGAGTAAAAAACATGTCTAAAAAAGGTCCGTTAATTCTGGTACCCTGCCATAAAAGCCATATAGATTATCTAATTTTATCGTATATATTATATAATAATAATATGCCATGTCCCCATATCGCTGCGGGAAAAAATCTTTCTTTCTGGCCCCTTGGGCCATTATTCAGATGCGGCGGTGCTTTTTTCATAAGAAGAACTTTCAGGGGGGCTGTACTTTATTCAAAAGTTTTTGCGGAATATGTAAACAAGCTTCTTGAGGAAGGTTTTAATATTGAAATGTTCATAGAAGGGGGCAGAAGCCGATCCGGCAAGTTAATCATGCCAAAGCTTGGATTACTCTCCATACTTCTAAATGCTTATAAAAACAAATCCTGTGAGGATATGATATTTGTACCAATATTTATTGGATATGACAGGGTGTTGGAGGAAAGTGCTTATTTAAATGAAATTGGGGGAGGTCAAAAAGAGCCTGAGAATCTTCTTCAAGTAATAAAAGCAGGCAGTATGCTAAAGAAAAGATATGGAAGAATTTATATTAAGTTCCATGAACCTGTGTCGTTAAAGAAGCTTTTATCAGAATATGGTTCTAAAATTCAGGATATGCCGTCAAAAGAGCAGAATGTTTTTATCCGTAATTTGGGACATAGAATCATAAATGCAATAGACAATGTCTCACTTGTAACTCCATATGCTCTTGTTGCAAGCGCTATTCTTAACTGCTCCCAAAAAAGTTTTAGTTATAATTATCTGATATCTGAAATGGAAACATATATGACCTACCTGTTTTCAAAAAATGCCAAGATGGCTGATACTCTTGTGCTTGATCAGGCCAGAGCTTTCGAAAAAGCCCTGGAACATTACACCCATAGAAAATTTATAGAAAAAATTTCAAAGAAAAACAAGAAAAGCCAAACCTCTGAAGTTATATTTAAAGTTAATGAGAGCAAAAGACCTGTTTTAGAATACTACAAGAATAATTGTATTTCCTTTTTTATCCCGGCGGCTTTTACAGCTTTGGCAATCCTGGAAAAAGACGCTTTTCAATTTTCAACATCCGATATTGTTTCAGGCTATACCTTTCTTCAGGAATTTTTTAAAAATGAATTTTCTTATGACGTTGACAAGACACCGGATTATTTTGTTCGTAAAAACATTAAAATATTTATTGATGATGCCATTCTAATGCCTCATTCAACTCTGCCTGATACATACAACATCACATCCGCAGGTTATAGAAAGCTTAAACTTTTTTCCAGTTTTCTTAAACCCTATTTTGAATCATATTTTATTGTATTGAACTTTTTCATGCGGTATCCAAAAGAATTTATTAATACAAAAGACCGTCTGAAAACAGTCCAGTCAATAGGAAATCGAATGTATAAAAGAAAGGAAATTGAAAGAAAAGAAGCTCTTTCCAAAATCAATTTCCAGAATGCCGTAGATTATTTTGTTTCTCATGGAGTAAAAAGTTCAGATAATCATGATAAAATTAAACTCTATGATGATACAATAAAAAAATACATGAGTCATCTATCACAATAGCAGGGATTAGGGAGCAGGGGGTCGGAGGTCAGTGGTCATAAAATTGAAAATTTATTCCTCCAATATTCAATCTAAAGTGCTGCGATGAAAGCAATGATACTTGCCGCGGGTCTTGGTAGCCGGCTTCGCCCTTTTACTGCAAACACACCAAAACCTTTATTCCCTGTTGCAGGACGTCCTCTTCTGGATATCATTATTTGCAGCCTGCAGAATGCGGGTTGCGAAGCCATAATTATTAATACCCATCACTTGTATAAAAAGATAGATTCTTTCCTGTCCGGCCGGAAATATTCCATCCCGGTTTTTACCCGTTATGAACCTTTGATTCTTGGTACGGGAGGAGCTATAAAAAATGTTGCGGATTTCTGGGATAATCAGCCATTTATGGTTATAAACAGCGACATTCTTACAGATATAGACCTTCGGGCTGTTTATGATTTTCATCTTAATCATAAATATACCGCCACCCTTGTTTTCCATGATTACAAA
>JAYEFW010000054.1:4118-14796 GCA_034658795.1 Thermodesulfobacteriota bacterium | reverse complement strand
AAAGTTGCTTTACATTATAAAACAGTTATTGATGTTCTTATAAAGATGTCAACTTCAGGGGCAGAAGGTTTTGATATATCCTGGACATATCAAACTCCAGATTACAGCAAAGAGCTTATACTTGAAAAGGAATGCCGATACTTTGTTGATGCATTTTTAAGAGGTTATCTTGGCATGGATTATTCCTTTGAAGATTTTAAAGATGAATTTGAATTACTTGCTGAGAAAACACTTAAATTCCCAGTTAATGGATTTATGCATAGAGACCTGCAATCCAGAAATATTATGTTTAAAGACAATAAGTTTTATATTATAGATTTTCAGGGCGGACGCATTGGCCCTGTTCAATATGATCTTGCATCCCTGCTTATTGATCCATATGTGGATTTGCCTTATCAACTGCGGGCTCAACTGGTTGATTACTGCATTAAGGGGTTTGCAAAATTTCTTCAGATTAATGAGGAGCAGTTCCGCTATTGCTTCAGGTATTGTTCTCTGACAAGAAATCTGCAGATACTTGGCGCATTTGGTAATTTGATACGCATGAGTGGTAAATCTTATTTTGAACAATATATCCCGGCAGCAGTAAAAACCCTGAAATATAATCTTTCAGCTTTTGAAGATGCAGAATTTCCGGGCATAAAAACAGTTGTAAATAATGCAACCTGTGCGGTTAGCCATTAGCGTTTAGCTGTTAGCATTGTTGAACAGTTTTTATCCAAAAGCTAATCGCTAATGGCTAAAAGCTAACCGCACAGTTCAAAATTATTGGAGGTGTTAAATGGAGCGAATAAAAGTAATGGTAAACGGAATTCCCGGCAATATGGCAGTGAATGTGGCAAAACATGTCATGAACGATAGTATGTTTGAACTTATACCATATGCGCTTACCGGACCAGAAATTACAGAAGCGGAATATACTTTAGATTCTACGGTTATCAGTCTTATTCATGCGCAAGAATCTGAAAAAACAATTGCCGAGATAAAAGAAAAAGAAAGTTGTTTTATCAGTGTGGACTATACTCATCCTTCATCTGTAAACAGCAACGCCGGGTTTTACTGCAAGCACAATCTTCCCTTTGTGATGGGTACAACAGGGGGCGACAGGAAACTCCTTGAAGATAGTGTTTGTTCATCATCTATTCCGGCAGTAATAGCGCAAAATATGGCAAAGCAGATCGTCGGATTTCAGGCAATGATGGAATATGCTGCAAAAACATTTCCGGATCTTTTTAAAGGGTATTCCCTTGAAATCAAGGAAAGTCATCAGAAAGGAAAAGCAGATACCAGTGGAACAGCCAAGGCCATGATCGGATATTTTAATGAGCTGGGAACACCTTTTTCTAAAGATGATATTAAAAAAGAACGTGATCCCGAAGTACAAAAGAATATATGGGGTATTCCAGAAGAATATCTTGGAGGGCACGGATGGCATACTTATACACTTGTTTCAAGTGACAATACGGTGCGCTTTGTTTTTTCGCACAATGTCAACGGCAGGGATGTTTATGCAAAAGGAACACTTGATGCTATTGCATATCTGGACAAGAAGGCCAAAGACGGCGTGAAGGGAACGGTTTTTACTATGATAGATGTTCTTAAGGGCAGTGATTAGGGATCGGGGATTAGGGGGTCGGAGGTGATGAGAAGGCAGTGACAAAGATAAAAAACATAATATTTATTCTTCTACTTTTGACAGCTACGGCTACATCTGCCTTTGCAGATAAGATGTTTCCAAAAAAGGGATGGACTGACAGACCGGATCCTATAGCAAACCTGAATGCTGTTGCTGGCGGAGAGATTTCAACTTTTGCAGGCCAGTATCCGAAAAGCCTGAATTATTACATCGACAACAATGTTTTGTCTGCAGAAATCTTTGGAGCTTTATATGAGACATTATTATCCATTAATCCTGTTACGTTGGAATATGAACCGGGGATAGCGGAGAAATGGGTGATAGCGGATGATAAAAAAACTTTTACCTTTTATATTGATAAAAAGGCAAGGTGGAGTGATGGCCTTTCTTTAACGGCTTATGATGTCCAATGGACATATGATGCGATAATGGACCCCAGGAACCTTACGGGACCGCATAAAGTAGATATGGAACGTTTTGAATCACCAGTTGTAATAGACAAATATACTATACGTTTTACAGCTAAAGATGTTCACTGGAAAAACCTTGGCGCTGTCGGCGGTTTTCATATTTTATGTAAACACGCGTTTGAAGGGAAAGATTTTAACAAAATTAATTTTGAATTCCCCGTAGTTTCAGGGCCATATAGACTCGAAGAGATAAATGAAGGAGTTTTTATAACTTTAGAGAGACGTGAGAACTGGTGGCGCAAAAAATTCAAAAGGTCTCGTGGGGTCGGCAACTTTCAGACTATTAGATTCAAGTTTTTTACTGAGAGAGAAAATGCATTTGAGGCGTTTAAAAAAGGCATGATTGATATTTATCCTGTATATACTTCCAGGATATGGATAAATGAGACAAAAGGAGATAATTTTTTAAAAAACCGGATAGTAAAGCAGAAAATTTATAATTATAGCCCTGTTGGATTCCAGGGATTTGCAATGAATATGAGAAAGCCGCCTTTTGATGATTTAAGAGTACGCAAGGCCATGGCGCTTCTTCTTGACAGGAGAAAAATGAACAGTCTTTTGATGTACGATCAGTATTTTCTCCACAAATCCTATTTTGAAGATCTTTATACAAAAGAAAATCCGTGTACTAACGAGCTTGTTGAGGTGAACAGAAAAAAAGCTCTAAATCTTCTCAGGCAGGCAGGCTGGGTTGTAAATCCGGTTAATGGTTTACTTAAAAAAAACGGACAAAAATTTTCTTTTAAGTTTTTAACAAGAAATTCTTCTTCAGAAAAATTTTTGGCAATTTACTCTGAAGATCTCAAGAATGCAGGAATGGAGCTTGTTATTGACAAAAAAGACTGGGCTGCCTGGGCAAGAGATATGGATGAGTATAATTTCCAGATGACATGGGCTGCCTGGAGTTCCGGTATTTTTAAAGATCCTGAGAGCATGTGGTCTTCAAAGGAGGCTGATAGAAAAGGCGGAAATAATATTACAGGTTTTAAAAACGCTAGGGTTGACGGGCTGATTGAAAAGCAAAAAAGAATTTTTGATATAAAAAAACGTAATGAAATATACCGTGAGATTGATAAAATAATATATAATACTTTTCCATATGTGCTGCTGTGGAATATAGATTATACCAGACTTTTGTACTGGAACAAGTTTGGGATTCCTGATACCGTGCTTTCCAAATACGGCAATGAGAGCAGTGCTTACTGGTACTGGTGGCTTGATGAAGATTCAGAGGCGGATCTACATGATGCTTTAATGAATAATTCTATACTGCCGCGGAAGAAACCTTCAATATATTTTAAAATCCTGTTATAAACGGAAGGAACACATGGACAAGCCTATCGAAAATTATTGGAAGATACGCCTTGAAAATCTTAAGAAATCTTTGGAAAAAAATAACTTTGAGGTTTTTCTTGCAAATAACTCCTCTGAGGCAAAAGCAATTGTGCAGAAAGAAATTCTTCCCAAAACAGGTGCAAAGAGTGTTTCATGGGGAGGATCCTTAACATTCACTAAAACCGGACTTTATCATGATATCAAGAATAATCCGGGAATGGAAGTTATAGACGTTTATGATAAAAATCTTTCTGATGAAGAAAAAAATAAACTTCGAAGAAAAGCACTTCTCGTTGACCTCTTTATTACCGGGACTAATGCAGTCACCGAAACAGGCAGCCTTGTTAACCTTGATATGTACGGGAACCGTGTAGCAGGTATTACTTTCGGACCAAAACACGTTATCATCCTGGTCGGCCGTAACAAAATTGTTCCGGATTTAGAGGAAGCTATGTTTCGTATTAAAAATTATGCTGCTCCGGTTAATACCATGCGGTTGGACAAAAAGACGCCTTGTGCCAGGACTTCCTGCTGCGAGGACTGCAAAAGCCCTGATCGTATCTGTAATACCTGGGCAATAACCGAGAAATCTTTTCCCAGGGGAAGAATTAAGATCGTTTTGATTAATGAGGATATAGGATTTTGAATGACAAAGGCAAGGCTCGTAGGTTGGGTTGAGAAACGAAACCCAACCAATTGCCTGTTCTCAATTCACCTCAAAAACAAATCCCGCTTCACCCAGAGACACCTTAACCTCCTTGATCTGCTCCCCGGTCGCCATCCTGGAAAGCAGTTCCTTTGACATCTCCGGCAGCAAGGTGTTGGTTAAGATATGATCCACGTTTCTGGCGCCGCTGTCGACTTCGGTGCACCGGCTTCCGATTGAGTCTATTAATTCCTCATCGTATTTAAAGGTAACATTTCTGTTTTCCAGCATTCGCTTTGCAATACGATCAAGCTTGAGCTTGACGATGAGGCGCATGTTCTTATCGGTAATCGGGAAAAACGGCACGACCTTCAAACGACCCAGAAATGCGGGTTTGAAGCGTTTCAATAACTCTGGGCGCAACATTTCCGTCAGTGCCGGTGCATCCGGCATGGTCTCTTCATCAGCGCAGACCTTCATGATCATATCCGTGCCCAGATTGGATGTGAGGATGATCAGGGTGTTTTTAAAATCTATTCGCCGTCCTTCCCCGTCTTCCAGCATGCCTTTGTCAAAAACCTGGTAAAAGAGTTCCATCACATCTGGGTGTGCCTTTTCCACTTCATCCAACAAAACTACACTGTATGGCCTTCTCCTGACTGCTTCGGTTAATACCCCTCCCTCGCCGTAGCCGACATATCCCGGAGGAGATCCTTTCAGGCCTGAAACCGTGTGCGCCTCCTGATACTCCGACATATTGATGGTGATTACGTTTTCTTCGCCTCCGTACAGGACCTCAGAAAGCACCAGGGCTGTTTCTGTCTTGCCGACTCCACTCGGTCCAACAAAGAGAAAGACTGCCGTGGGTTTTGATGGGTCTTCAATGCCTGCGTGGGCTGTCTGGATCATTTGGGCCACGGACTCCAATGCATAATCCTGTCCGATAATCCTTTCAGCTAATAAATCTGCCATGTTAAGGACGGTTTCGATTTCATCGGTCAGCATGCGTCCCGTGGGAATACCGGTCCATCCGGAGATTACTTCAGATATAATCTCAGGATCCACCACAATCTGAACCAGTGGTGAACCTCCTTGCGCCTCAGCAAGTTCCTTTTTCAGTCCTTTCAAAACATCCTGCTTTTCGGATAATGCTTGTTTGTCAGAAGGATCCTTTTCGTGGATTTCCTGTATCTCCTTACTGACCTCAATGACACGATTAGCGATCTCCATTTCCTTTTGCCACTTTTGAGTCAAATCATCGAGGCGGGTCTGGGCTGCTTCCTTTTCTGTGGCAAGAGACTGGATCCGCTCCACGTGCTCATGGCCTATCAGTTCTTCCCTTTGAAGAATCTTCATCTCCCTGTCGATCCGGCCAATATCCCGGGTAGCTTCTTCAATGGCAGAAGGACTTGTATTCAGTCCTATGGCCACTCTGGCGCAAGCCGTATCCAGAACACTCACAGACTTATCAGGGAGCTGTCTGCCTGTGAGATAACGATGGGACAGGTGGACTGCATCAAACAAGGCATCATCTGTTATCATGACATTGTGATGATGCTCAAGAAACGGGGCAATCGCCCGCATCATCATCAGGGCCTTTTCTTCTTCCGGTTCTTCGATTTTGACCACTTGAAACCGCCGGGCCAGGGCAGCGTCTTTTTCAAAGTACTTCTTGTATTCAGACCAGGTGGTTGCCGCGATGGTACGCAACTCACCCCGGGCTAGCGCTGGTTTGAGCATGTTGGCTGCATCCCCGGAGCCCGCAGCGCCTCCTGCGCCTATTAGGGTATGGGCTTCATCGATGAAAAGAATAATGGGAATGGGGGAGGCTTTGACTTCCTCGATCACGGATTTGAGCCGGCTTTCGAATTCTCCCTTTATCCCTGCCCCAGCCTGAAGCAGCCCCAGGTCGAGTGTATGGATAGCCACGTTTTTTAGCGGCGGCGGGACATCTCCTTCTACAATCCTGAGAGCAAATCCTTCCACCACTGCGGTCTTGCCCACACCGGCTTCTCCGGTCAGTATGGGATTGTTTTGCCTGCGTCGTATCAGGATATCAACCATCTGTCTAATCTCAAAGTCACGCCCAAGAACCGGGTCTATCTCTCCCTTTCGAGCCCTTTCGGTCAAGTTGATCGTATATTGAGCCAAGGCCTGTGCCTTTCCGGCCGGCATCCGCTGCCCTGCTGCATCTTCAGCCAGCGCCGGCTGCGCGGCTCCAGTCTCTTCAACCGACCCGGAAGTCAAATCAGTTAAATGCTTTCTTAAAGTCTCCACAGAGATCTTTTTAAAGCTTTCCGAGCTTCCAGATAACATTCTGGCCATTTCATCGTTGCTCATAAGGGCAAGAAGAATGTGTCCTGAGCGGATACTCGGAGCCTGAAAATCAACAGAGGCAACCAGCCATGCTTCCTGAATCATGCTGGGTATACGGGGAGAGAGGGCAGGAGTCCTGGCGTTGCCTGTTTTAAATCCCTCCATGGTGCGTGTGAGATCAGATACCAAACGGGCCTCATTGATTTCAAAGTGCCTGAGTATCTTCTGCATATCAGTGTTTGCTATCTCAAAAAGTTTGATGAGAAAGTGTTCTATGTCCACTTCATAATGGGTTTGAGACAGACAAAGGCCGGCAGCCGATTCCAGAGCGCTTCGGCAGGTAGTGTTCAATTTTCCTATCAACGATTTTAGATTTGATGCTGGCATGATATTGGCTCCTTATCTTCTTGAAAGGTTACATAAGGATCCTCCCCCTGAATTGTACCGGGAGTCTTGATCCATGTTGACCAGCCTAACTGCGGACAGGCTGGAGTTTCCATACCTAATGCACACAGGGGAACTTCCTTTTGTTTTAGAAACAGGCGAATCTCGAATTCATACTCTATTCCCACCATATATTTGACTAAGGAAAAGATGGAACAGAGCATGTCGCCTGTAGGCATAAAACAAATAAAATCATCATAACTCATTGGCCCTAGGTTGATGCGAAATTTTGTCTGGCTTTCCCGGGCCCAGCTTCCGCAAATAGCGTCGATTCCTATTTGTCCATTGGTTACGCCGAGTTGAGTCTGATCTTCCAGGTCTAAAGGAAGCATCCGTTCGATAAATTGTTCGACCTCGACATTAGCGCCGGAAAAATACTCCACCGCTGCCTCGATAGCAACCGCAGATGGAACCGGCCTCGATAATAAACCGCTGTAAAATATCAGAGACTCCTCTGATAATCCGATTTTTTTGGTGAGCCCGGCTGTCCCTAAACCTGTTAAACTTAGTAAATGTCCGGAAAGTCTGTCTCTGGCTCCGGGAAGATAATTTACAGGAAATCTGTATTTTTTCCAGGCCAGGTAAAAAAGAGAGATAAGACGGTGATGGAAAATATCATAAAACGCGGTAAGGCTGAAATCTTTCCGGCGATTTCTCTCCATCGCCAGTTCATTGAGCCAATCCGGCAAAACACCGGATGGACCGATCAATCCCATAAATGCGACTTCCATATTAACCGGTTTTTTCTTATCGCTATGTGTTAAGTTTGAAATATCGCTGGGGGGAAATGAAAAACCTGGTTTCACTGAAAATCGCACTATTTCTTCATCCGGCGTCAGTGTCTGTCCTAATGGCTTTTTGTCGGGGAAAAGAGATTCCAGCAAATCTACGGCCTTAAAAAATGAAAAACCGTAAAATTCCTTAAAAAGACGCTCTTCTACAGGAGTATTCGATTGCCGTTTCTTGGAGGCCATTTTTTTAACACCTCTTTTTTCTGTATGGTTTTTGCAATCAATTGGGAAAAGGAATTAATGGAAACATATTGTCCTAAAAACCTTTCCAATACAGATGCAAACAGATACAGACCTGTTCCAACAAATTTATCCTCGTCAAATGTTATGGTAACCTGCACCCCGCGGCAAAATGATTGGCCTATTCTTTTTGTGACAGGTTGAGACTGAATAGATACTATGCCGTTTATCTGCTGTCTTGTAGCTGGTGAGTTTTCAAAATCATAAAGTTTGAGGATTTCTTTGAGGGCATCTTCTCCTCCTTGCACAAGAGAAATATAATTGAGGGACAGATGGGATATCAAACGCCATTGCAGATTCCCGTCCATAAAGGGTCTGCGGGTTGGAGTGGGTTTTATCAGACTCTTTATCTGTGCAACAGGAGCTGTTATTTCCATATCAAAATCGCCTTTATCGTCCCCAAAGGGAAGACGGGCAGGCAAGTCTCGATTAGAGCATGTAATATGGATAGTTAATATTTCCACCTCCGGATCAATTGATTTGAAGTTCGAGTCTGCAAAGGAAAGATAGACCTCTGTTCCCTCATCCCCTTTTTTACCCGAAGAGCGGCGTTGAATATACCAAAAAGCCATTCGGTCATTGCTATCCTCTTCATCAAGATGGTGTTTTATGGAGTAAAAGGGTTTGAAATCGAGCCCTTTTCCCGGAAAAGAATCCGAAGAAGCGGTAACTCTGTCAATACTGAAGACTTCTGTTGCTTCCTGGCTTCTGATATTTGGAATAACATGATATTCGGTCTTTCGTTGTTCAATTCGTACAGGTTCGGCAATACGTTTAAATAAATTGACTACAGGCGCAGTGTTGATGCAAAAGGTATTTTTATTGATCACAAGATTCGATTTGGCATTCCTGTTCAAGTATATCCAGATATTAAGAGTGTCATTGAAATCCGGATGTTTAATTTTATCCAGGCCGCTAAGATCAAAGAAAAGGAACTTTTCAGGGAAACAAAAGTATTCAAAAAGGAGAAGAAAGCCAGGAAAAGCTCTTTGGGAATAGGGAATCAAATGCTCATCAGAGTCAAATCCAACGGGTTTTATGTCATCTTTGGTTAATGATATGTTTTTTAGTATCTTTTGCTCTTCACTATTGAACGACTCTAATTCAACATGACACACATTGTTGAATAAAAGTTCGTACAGATGAAAGACATGCTGGGCCGGGCCATTGAGGAAAAAACGCAGGTCCTTCCAGCCAATATTGGAAAAACTTAAATTATTAAAAGTCTTTAATTGAATTAAAATAGCTTGCTGCGCGTCTTTCACCGGTTTTTTGGGATCACAAAGCTCTGCTGAAACAACCTCGACAGGCCAGAGTCTGACAGAATAAGATGTGTCAAACCTGCATTGAATGCCGTTGACTGATTTGGAATAGAGCATGGTATCTTCAGGTATCAGGTGTCCGGACTCGGTAACATTCTGTTTTATTGGTTCAAATCTGACTATGGACATGGAGGGTATCGGATTGATGTAATGAGGGTAAATTATATTAAGCAACGATTCCGTTATTTCAGGAAAATCATCATCAATCTTCTTATGTATACGTCCGCTAAGAAAGGCAAAAGCCTCAATCAAACGTTCAGTATGCGGGTCTTCACATTTATCATGTTCAAGTAGCAGTCGGCCGGCAATCTTGGGGTATTTCCTGCCAAACTCAGCCCCCATCTCACGAATAAAGGTAAGTTCGCGCTCATAATAACTTAGAAGTTTATCATCCATTGTTTTTTAGCTCATCAGCTTATTAGCTTAATACAGACTTTCAGATAATTAATTTCACAAGGCCAGAAGGAGGAAGGCGTATTAGTTATACGTCGACGACTGATAACACAGTGAAATTATTTATCTGAAAGTCTGTAGCTATCTTGATATAATATATTCACCCTTGTTGGCATCAAAATAGGTATCAAAAGTCACTGGTTCTGCCACAGGTTCCACAACCAGCAGGCCTTTAATCCTGAACCTGAGAGTACGTTCGTTGTGAGCTGTTGTTTCAAGATGTACACTTACATTTTTTAACCTGGGTTCAAACCGTGAAATCGTCTTTTCAATATCCTGCCGTAGCCGCTGTTTTACGAATGGGCTTCCAGGATTTTTAGAGGTAAAGTCTTGCAGGCCATATACAAAAAGAGAATCATTGACCTGGCTATATTCAACCGGAAGAATCAATATCTGACGCCTGGTGTTGAGAAGATTTTCCAGATCTCTTACAACCGAGGCCTTGATTTGCCCGATACTGACCAGGCAATACTGGACAGGCTCGCGGGAAAGACCTGGTTCGTGATCGATAAGCCTGTCCAGTATAGATGCCCGAACATTTTGTTGATTTTGCTTCAATTTAGGTATTATATTTTTGTATTTGTTTCAAGGTTCCAACCGCCTGCCACATTTCCTCCTCCGCTGCCATCTGCGCGTTTTTGCTGGGTGTAAGTCCATTCAATTTTGCCATAATTGAAGGAAACCTCCTCAAGAGGCAGTGTCTCACCACCTTGAGCAGATCCACCCGGGCGGACTGAACTCACGATGCAGTCGCTCATTTTGTACTCCATGTATTGCACCTTGTCGCCACCTGCCCGGCACAAGGCAAGAACGACCTCTGAAATGTGGGTCCCGTCAGCGCATGCCACGGCCAGCTTTGGAGAGGCCTTATCCAGGGCCTTGACAATAGAAAAATCCTGGAAATCAGCCCGTTCCGACGAGGCCCCGCCACCACTGCTGGCCGACGCCGATGCTGTTTGAGATACCCCTGCGCTATAGGAGAGCACCTCTATCTCGTCTGCGTGGGCGTCATCCGTGCTTTCTCC
>JAYEFW010000054.1:0-4018 GCA_034658795.1 Thermodesulfobacteriota bacterium | reverse complement strand
CATTCTTGCGGGTCATGAAACTACCGATCTTGTCTCGCATGATCGACTTCAGGTAATGAGCAAATCTCGAGACAGCAAGGATATACTGAAGTTGGGAAGAGAGCCTTGCATTGGCATTGGCAAAATCAGTGTCATATGCTTTAGGTTTATTGGTTGTCTGGGTGCTGAAAAAGGCCGCATAATCGGTTCCCTTGCAATGGACCAAAGGTATAAAACCAAGATCGGCAAATTCCTTTTCCCGCCTGTCTGTAATAGCTATTTCCGTGGGGCACTTGAGCGCCACATCTCCCTCATCTGTCTTGAATGTGTGGACAGGCAGACCTTCCACAAGGCCGCCGCCTTCCACCCCCCTGATGGCCGCGCACCAGTGGTATTTGGCAAATGCATCCGTCAAACGTGTCCCAAGCGCATATGCCGCATTACCCCAAAGATACTTGCTGTGATCCGTACCATCCACATCCTCTTCGTAGTTAAAAGATTCAACTGGAACATTGGCCTGACCGTAAGGAAGACGCATAAGAACATGGGGAAGGGCCAGCGCCACATACCTGGCATCTTCCGAGTCACGGAATGACTTCCATTTGGCATATTCCACACTCTGGAAAACCTTTGCCATGTCACGAGGACCGCCAAGCTCAGTAAATCTGTCCCAATTAAATAGCTGTGGAGATGCAGCAGAGATAAACGGAGCGTGAGCCGCTGCCGCCACCTGAGAAATTTTTTCGAGAAGGGATATATCCTGAGGATGGTTACTGAACTCATAATCACCCATCAAAGCGCCATAGGATGCGCCGCCGAACATACCGAACTCTTCTTCATATATCTTCTTGAAAAGTGACGACTGGTCGAATTCGCTGGCCTTTTCCATGTCCTTGAGGAGATCTTTCTTGGAGACATTCATCACCCTGATCTTTAATCTTTCTCCTGTTTCACTCTGATGCACAAGATAGTGCAACCCCCTCCAGGATGCTTCAAGTTTTTGCAATTCAGGATTGTGCATAACTTCATTGAGCTGCACGGAAATTAGTTTATCGATTTGGCTGATCCTGGCATTGATCATGACCTCTGTGTCTTTTGATATGACCATGGTCCCCTCCATGATCTGGCTGACAAACTCACCAATGACATCTCTGGCCCATTCTCTTTGACTCTCATCACGCGCCATCCGGCCGTCTTCTAAGATCTGATCTAAAACGCTTTTTTCTTCTTGAACTTCTTCAGCCTGAGCAGACTCCGGTTGGACTTGTTTTTCATTTTCAGCCATGGGACTTCTCCTCTATTATTTGTCTTTTTCTTCTGGTTTTTCTACACCGATTTCATCACCGAGTTTTTGTAAGGAGTCAGTGCTTGTAATGACATCTTGAAGCAATTCATCCAGCTTGTCATTGCCGTCTAATTTGTTGAGCAGATCGGAAAGTTTTTGTCTTGCCTCCACCAGTTTACGCACGGGTGTTATCTGATCCGCGACACGTTCCGGATGAAAATCGTCAATCGACTTGAAGCGGAGTTCAACCGCCATTTTTGTATTTTCTTCCGTCAGTTTGTTATCTACTTTGAATGCCAGCCTCGGTTTCATCCCCTCAAGCACATTGTTGAAATTATCCCGATCTATTTCAACAAATTTTCTATCTTTAAGCTTTGGAAGCGGTTCATCCGGCTTTCCGGATAAATCGCTCAATACCCCGATAACAAACGGGATCTCCTTCATCTCAATAGCATCGCCGATTTCTACATCATAGGTTATTTGTACTCTTGGTGATCTCACTCTGTCAAGTGTGTGTTGTAAACTCTCTTTGGCCATAGTTTATCCTCCTTTCTAACTTCTGTAACTCATCGCCTTTGTGACATCCGTGGTGCAGAGCCTCTGCAACAGCGTCCTTGCTCTGCCAATATCCTCATCTGTCGGTTCTCCTGTTGTCAGACACTTATAAAGGGTATCGAGTACATCCGCAATCCATACAGGGGATTCCCAGCGCTCTAATTGCAACTCCTCAATTAATGTATTCAACTTTTCCGCAATCGGTCTGGCCAGATCCGGCCTCTCGGCCTTCAGGCAAAGCTTGGCCATGAGGAGCTGGTAGCGATTCTTTTCTCTCACGGATGGCGCGCTGCAAAAAGCGCTAAAAAGCTGTCCCAAAGCCTTTTTGATTCCTGATGTCTTAAGTTTTGCAAGCGCGTCTTTCCACATGGCCGTTTCAAGAGACCCGGAATCTAAAATCCGGTCTGTTGGAAACGGCAACACATCCTCTAACGAGGCGTCTTCCTCTTCTTCCACCACCTCATTGACTTCTGCTGCCACGGCCTCTTCTGGTGCCGTCTCAGTCTCCTCAACAGCATCAAGATCCTTCTTCTCCTTAAAGATTTTCATAATAACCCGTTCACAATCCTCAAGCGCCTCTCTCAATTCCGCAAGCCTGGGGGCCTCTGAGCCGAATTTTTCATCCACCGTGTCATCGAATCTCTTGAATTCTTCCAAACATGCGGTCAAGTCTTCCACCAGGGACTTGTAATATGCTTTTGACGAACGAGCTACTGCTGCATCAAAATCCTCGGCAGTTATCTTGCCCTCAGCTATCGAGGCATTGCGAGCCTTCTTTTTATTTTCATCCACATCGCCGTATTGGTTCCTTATATCAGCCTCATAGCCCACCTGCCTCGATTCTTGCCATTGCAGCCACGAATACCCAGGCGTTGCATCCTTATCGGTCAATGGGATCTGCTTCACGGCAAGCCAGACTTTATCATTCATGAGCTCAATCGGGCCAATCCTGAAATCGAGGTCACCATCCTCTATCTCCGGATAAACACGTTCCCAGTAATCTCTCAAAAAGCCGGTAAGTATCTTAAGACCCATGGCAAGTCCGCTGAAACCTTCGGTATTAACTAATGCTTCAGTAAGCCACGCTGCCATTTGCAAGTCTTTGGACTTATTGATAAGCGCTTCAACAGTGACAGCGATTACCGTATTCCAGTCCGAGGTCTTGATTTCACGCTGCCAATCCCCACGATCAAGAAGATCATCGGCTCTCCGCGCTTCCTTAATCTGATCATAGGCAGGGCTGTAGCGAAGGTCCTCACCCGCCGGATTATCGCCTGGAATCGGGGCCAATATGGCTTCTATGTTAATCTTTTGTTTCATAACTTCAGATACCTTGTAGGTTAAATAAAACCTCCCGGATTTCCAGGATGCTCATGTCATCTTCACCGACCTGAAAGACATGTTGGCCGATGCCTTTTGTAAACTGCCCTCCAAGAGAGGTCCAGTTAGTCATTCTGCCAAGTTTCATCCTATCGTCCTCATGGAGAAATGAATCCGCATAGAGCACAGGAAGATAACAGTTCATAGTCAGTCCGTCCCATGTGGTTATCCTGGCTGTAATCCAGAGGAGATCAAAAAGCGTCTTGGGAGCCGAAACAACAAGTTCTCTAATTGCCTCAAAAGGTATCCATACATACCGCTCATGGACAATCGTTTCGAGGAAAAGGGACAGAAAAGTGTCCGTGTCCTTAAAACCGGTGAAGCTCTTTCCATTCACTGTCCCGGATATGACGGGGCGTTGTGCCTCTACTTGATCTAAAAGCAGCTTTGCCTCATCTATATTTTTTTCACCTATCTTTGTCTGGGCCGCGTAGTACATTTCAAGGTAGGATGGAGTTTCCGGCAGGAATGAAGGGCGACGTTTCAGCTTGCAGACTTCTGTGCGTTTTCTTTCCGCATGGATCAAGTTTTTGTACACCTGGACTGCGATATCGGCAGCTACATCCTGAGTACCGATCGCGTCAAGATGCCGCTCAGCCTTGTCCCACTCACCGTAAAAAGCAAGAACTTGAAACAGAAGTGTTCGCCTTCCGCTATCACCAGGTTTCGCCTTGACTTCCTCAGTAAGCTGCTTGCGGGCATCTGAAAGCCTGCCTGCTTTGATAAGATCTTTTGAGTTCATAACGCATAAAACCTCTTATATTTTATATTTTTATATCATAATTATTTTATAATTGCAATTAAATTAGCGCACTTTGG
>JAYEFW010000053.1:0-5316 GCA_034658795.1 Thermodesulfobacteriota bacterium | reverse complement strand
TTCTGGAGAAATTTATGATCAAAATACCACCTGAAGAGGCATATTCTTTTGATGATGTTTTGCTGATTCCCGGCTATTCTGATGTGTTGCCCAAAGATGTGAATATCAATACCCGTTTGACTAAAAACCTTACCTTAAACATCCCTATCGTCAGCGCTGCCATGGATACCGTAACTGAGGCCAGAGCATCCATAGCTATGGCGCGAGATGGGGGATTAGGTTTTATACATCGAAACATGAGTATAAAAAGTCAGATTCTGGAGGTAGATAAAGTAAAAAAATCGGAAAGTGGTATGATTATTGATCCGGTTACTATTAATCCTGACCAGCCGGTCCATGAGGTGCTTAAGCTTATGGAGCAGTATCGCATTTCCGGACTTCCTGTTATAAAAGGAGATCAGTTAGTCGGCATTTTGACAAACAGGGATTTGAGATTCGAGACCAATATGGAGAAAAAGGTTTCAGAAGTAATGACCAGGGAAAATCTTGTTACGGTATCAGAGGGAATTACCCTGGAAGATTCTAAGAAACTGCTTCATAAACACAGGATCGAAAAACTTCTTGTAGTTGATAAGAATGGACGACTTACAGGCATGATAACAATAAAGGATATTGAGAAGATAAAAAAATATCCTAATGCTTGTAAGGATAGCATGGGCAGGCTGAGGGTAGGAGCTGCCGTTGGTGTTGGTCCTGATATGGAAGAGCGCGCGGAAGCGCTTTTAAAAGCAGGTGCTGATGTTATATTAATAGATACATCTCACGGTCATTCAAAAAATGTTATAGATGCTGTAAAAATTTTAAAAAGTAATTTCGATGACATTGAGCTGATTGCAGGTAATGTTGGTACTTCGAAAGGTGCAGACGACCTTGTTAAAGCCGGGGTTGACGGAGTAAAAATCGGGATAGGGCCAGGATCTATATGCACTACTCGTATAGTGGCGGGTATAGGTATTCCTCAGCTCACAGGTATAATGAATTGCAGATCCATATCAAATAAGACAGGTGTGCCTTTGATTGCTGATGGTGGTATAAAATTTTCTGGTGATATTACAAAAGCTGTTGGAGCGGGTGCGCATGTGGTAATGATCGGAGGGCTTTTTGCCGGAACAGAGGAAAGCCCGGGCGAGTCAATATTTTTCCAGGGCCGCAGCTACAAGTTATACAGGGGCATGGGATCTATTGAAGCAATGAAAAGGGGAAGTAAGGACAGATATTACCAGAGCGAAGCAATTGAGAATGACAAGCTGGTTCCTGAAGGCATAGTTGGGCGCGTGCCATACAAGGGCTCACTTTCTGCGAGTATTTTTCAGCTCGTTGGAGGATTGAGGGCAGGTATGGGATATGTGGGTTGCCAGACTATTGAAGAATTGAGAGAAAAAGCCAGGTTTGTTAAGATCAGTGCCGCGGGTTTGCGCGAAAGCCATGTCCATGATGTAATAATTACCAAGGAAGCACCTAACTACAGTCTTGATTAAAATGACTCATACCGTTCCCCCTTTCGTTCATCTTCATGTTCATACACAATACAGCCTCCTGGACGGTGCAATAAGGATTGATGCCCTTTTAAAACGTGCTATTGATTTTGGAATGGATTCCGTGGCCATTACCGATCATGGCACTATGTTCGGAGTTCTTGAATTTTTTGAGAAGGCCGGTAAAGCAGGGGTCAAACCGATAATAGGATGCGAATTTTATGTTGCACCGCGTAGCCTTACCGATAAAACCGTTTTGGATAATAAAGGGCTTTCCCACCTGGTCATTCTGGCTGAAAATTCTGAAGGATACCGTAATTTATGCAAACTGGCTACAATTGCTCAACTCAAAGGTTTTTACCATAAGCCCCGCATTGACAAGAATGTATTAAGAGAACACAGTAAAGGGCTTGTTGGTCTTTCAGCATGTCTTCACGGTGAAATTCCAAGGCTTATTGGTGAGAACAGACTGGATGGGGCTGATGAGGCTGCGCAAACTTATCTTAACATCTTTGGTGAGGGCAACTTTTTCCTTGAGGTTCAAAATAACGGGCTCCCTGTACAGGAAAAAGTGAACAATGTCCTCCTTGAGATGAGCGAAAGGCTTTCAATTCCTCTAATTGCGACCAATGACTGCCACTATCTTGACAAAGAAGACGCTCGTGCTCATGAGATCCTTTTGTGTGTACAGACTGGAAAGACCATTTATGACCCGGATCATTTCAGATTTGGAACCGATCAGCTCTATTTCAAATCAAGAGAAGATATGCACAATTATTTCAAAAGCTATCCGGGAGCTTTAGAGAATACAGTCAGTATAGCTAAGAGATGTAATGTTGATTTTGATTTTAAAACTTATCACTTCCCAAAATTTGAAACCCCGTCAGGGCAGACTGCTGAGGAGTTTTTTGAGCAAAAAGCCTGGGAAGGATATAATCAAAAAATAAAGTGCGTAAAGGAAAAGAATCCTGAGATTGATGAAAGTCAGTATAAAGAACGTATAAAAAGCGAGATTTCAACTATAAATTCCATGGGTTTTCCCGGATACTTTTTGATTGTTGCTGATTTCATCCTGTATGCCAAAAAACACAATGTTCCTGTGGGCCCCGGCAGAGGTTCGGTAGCCGGTAGCCTTGTTGCCTATTCTCTTGGAATTACTGATTTAGATCCAATTGAACACGGTTTGATTTTTGAGCGTTTTCTTAATCCAGGTCGTAAGAGCATGCCTGATATTGATGTTGATTTCTGCATAAATGGCAGGGAAGAAATATTCAGGTATGTTGTTAAAAAATATGGCGGCGCTGACTATGTGGCTCAAATTATTACGTTCGGAAAACTAAAGACCAGGGCTGTGATACGCGATGTGGGCCGTGCTCTAAATATACCTCTGAATGAAGTAGATGCAATAGCAAAAATGGTGCCGGATGTTTTGAATATTAGTCTGGACAATGCCCTGAAGCAGGAGCCCAGGCTCAGGTCGATTGCAGAAGAAAAACCGGAAGTCAACGATTTGCTGAAAGTCTGCCGTGTTCTGGAAGGACTTCCCCGGCATGCATCGACTCATGCTGCCGGCGTTGTTGTTTCCGACAAGCCGCTTGTGGAATATTTGCCGCTGTATAAGGGTAAAAAAGGAGAAGTTCTGACACAGTTTGATATGAAATGTGTCGAGAGGATAGGGCTTGTAAAATTCGATTTTCTTGGGCTTCGTAACCTTACCGTTATTGCAAATACATTATCTCTTATCGCCAAACAGGGCGACACCCCTCCCGATCTTACAAATATAAATTTGGATGATCCTGATACATACAGGCTTCTTGTTTTGGGTGATACTATTGGAGTTTTTCAGTTAGAGAGTTCCGGTATGAAGGATCTGCTGGTAAGATTAAAGCCCGAATGTTTTGATGATGTTATAGCGCTTGTAGCTCTTTATCGTCCAGGCCCTATGGAAAGCGGGATGATTGATGATTATGTGAAAAGAAAACACGGGGAAAAAGATGTAGTGTATCTTTTGCCTGAGCTCGAGCCTATATTAAAAGAAACTTACGGAGTTATTGTGTATCAGGAACAGGTCATGAGAATTGCGGCATCTGTTGCTGACTATTCCATGTCTGATGCTGATGATTTACGAAAAGCCATGGGCAAGAAAAAACCTGCAATTATGGCCAGGCAAAGGTTGCGTTTTATAAGGGGGGCCACGGAACGAGGCATTCAATCCCAAAAAGCCAAAAAGCTGTTTGATCTTATTGAAAAATTTGGAGGTTACGGATTTAACAAGTCTCACAGCGCAGCTTATGCCCTTATTGCATATCAGACAGCTTTTCTTAAAGCGCATTTTCCTGTTGAGTTCATGGCTTCGCTGCTTACCGGCGAGATTAACTCAATTGATGGAGTAGTAAAATATATAGCCGAATGCCGGCATCACGGCATAAAAGTGCTTCCTCCTGATATAAATGAAAGCGATAAGGAATTTACGGTAATAGGTTCGAAGATCAGGTTCGGACTGGTTGCTGTTAAGAATGTTGGGGAAGGAGCTATTGAAGTTATAATAGATGATAGAAAAGAGGGAAGATTTTCTTCTTTGTTTGATTTTTGTGAACGAGTAGATCTTAAAAAAGCGAACAAAAGAGTTGTTGAAAGCCTTATTAAATGTGGTGCCTTTGATTCTACAGGTGCTAATCGTTCCCAGATGATGGTATCTCTGGAAAATGCTATTGATTATGGCCAAAGAGTTCAGAAGGAAAAAGCAGATCCACAGATGGGATTATTTGATATCGGAGCAGCCAAACAAAATATCAATCTTCCTCAAATGTCAGGCATTGATGAATGGGATGAAAAACAGCTTTTAACTTTTGAAAAAGAAGCTCTTGGTTTTTATATAACCGGACACCCTTTGATAAGGTTTGAGGGCCTGCTGGACAAATTCACCAATGCGAATACAATTTCTTTAAAGGAAAAAAACGATGGTGAAATTGTCAGGATTGGCGGCATTATTATTAATATTAAGACAATAAAGACAAAAAAAGGCGATTTAATGGCCTTTGTTACCCTGGAAGATCAGCACGGAACTGTTGAGATCATAATATTTTCTTTAGTTTATGCAGCCATTCAAGAGATCCTGATTGAAGATAACGCTGTCATTATACAGGGACGGGTAAAAGGGGATGAGAATTCCGTAAAAATTTTGGCAGATACCGTAGTGCCAATTGAGAAAGCCGAGGAAACCTGGACTGCGAGCATTCATTTTAATTTGAATAAAAATAAAACAGGGAAAGATTTGCTTTTAAGATTGAATGATCTTCTTAAAAGATATCCGGGTTCATGCAATGCATATATTCATTTATTTAGTCCTGAAGAAACAGATACGGTCATAGCTCTGCCTGATACGATGAAATTAAAGGCCGGTTCGTCATTGACCCGTGCAGTAAATGAGCTTCTTGGTTATAATACTGTAGAAACGATATGCGACTCTGAATATAAAGAGAAAAAAGAAAACAATAGAAAAGGAAGATATAGAAATGCCTGACCTGAAGGAAAACGTATATGCTGTCTTGTTAGCTGGTGGGTCTGGAACGCGTCTTTGGCCTGTATCCAGAAAGCTCTATCCAAAGCAGCTTGTAAAGTTTATAGGTAAAGATTCTCTTGTTCAGAGTACTATAAAGAGGATGAGCCCTGTGGTTGACACAGAACGAATAAGAATTGTATGCGGAAAGGAACATTTTCATGAGACAGCGAGGCACATGGCTGAGATAGGCGTTCGGTCTGAAGGAAAAATCATTTGTGAACCGTGTGGCAGAAATACAGCGCCCGCTATTCTGCTTGCAGTACTCAATATTTTAAAAAG
>JAYEFW010000052.1:2336-5320 GCA_034658795.1 Thermodesulfobacteriota bacterium | reverse complement strand
CAGTAATGTCTTTATTGAGATCAAATTTGTTGACGCATAGAAAAGCCGGCACCTTGAAGTGATTGGCCAGTTGGACAACCCGCTGCATATCGTGTTTTCCGGATACACTAGGTTCTGTAACAACAAGTACAGCGTCGGCTCCGCCTATGGAAGCAATTACCGGACAGCCTATTCCCGGAGGGCCGTCAGTAAGAATTAGATCAAGCCCCTTTTCTTCTGCAAGTTTTTTGGCTTCATTTCTTACAAGCGATACAAGCCTGCCTGAATTTTCTTCAGCTATACCAAGCCTTGCATGTACCAGTGGGCCGAAACGCGTATCAGAAATATACCACTCTCCGCAAGTATTCAGAGGAAAGTCTATTGCTTTTTCAGGACAGAAATAAACGCATACGCCGCAACCTTCACATTCAATTGAATTAACCTCGAAAGTTTCGCTTATGGCCTCCCATTTGCATAAATCAATGCAGAGACCGCATTCCGTGCATTTATCTTTGTTTATAATGGCTGTATTGCCACCCTGAAAATCGTGTTTTTCCAAGATGTCCGGAGCTGTAATAAGGTGGAGATCGGCTGCATCAACATCTGCATCGCAAAGCACCTTGTTTTCTGCAAGATACGCAAAAGCAGCCATTAAACTGGTTTTACCGGTTCCACCCTTGCCGCTTATAATTATTAATTCTTTCATTTAGCTCACAATCTTTTTGATATTATCATATAAAGTTAAAAATGTTTCTTTAAATCCAGGGAGTTTTTCAACGATCATATCACCTCTTGAGTAAGCCTCCGCTATATTTCTGTCAAAAGGTATTTCCAAAAGAACAGGGACGCCCTCCTTTTTTGCAAAATCCTTAACTTTATTATCTCCTACATCTGAACGGTTAATTACCAGCCCACATGGTATATTTAACATTTTAACTGCGCCAACGGCTAATTTTAAATCATGCAGACCAAATGGCGTGGGCTCGGTGACAAGAAGAATAAAATCAGTGTTCTTCATGGATGCTATAACCGGACATGATGTACCAGGCGGAGCATCTATAATGGTAAATTTGTCCGGCCTGGTAAAGGA
Organism: Thermodesulfobacteriota bacterium; assembly: GCA_034658795.1. Classification (GTDB taxonomy): domain Bacteria; phylum Desulfobacterota; class Desulfobacteria; order Desulfobacterales; family ETH-SRB1; genus B13-G4. The sequence goes on along the minus strand of JAYEFW010000052.1, from coordinate 4,251 downwards.
ACGAACCTTTACGATTAACGGAGGAGACATGGCTTCGCCCACCCTTAACTTTCCATGGACAAACTCTATGCCGTTACGGTAGCCCTTCTGTATGATACCCAGTTCACGGCTCGTCTCTTTTATAGCGTTTTCCGGACAAACCTTTTCGCAACCTCCGCAACTGTGGCATAGCTCAGGAAATGTCATAACTGTAGTATCGGCGATCACGATTATAGCTTTGAATTGACATATTTCGTCGCATTTTCCACAGAAGTTGCATTTTTTTTCATCTACTTCTGGGACAGGTGTTGTGACTGTGATAGTTTTTTCAAATACCGGATTAATAAAAAGGTGGCTATTTGGTTCTTCCACATCACAGTCCAGCAGTTGCACATCAGAGCCAATTGCTATGGCAAGATTTACAGCAACAGTTGTTTTGCCGGTTCCGCCTTTTCCACTTGCAATACTTATAATCATTATAAGGATCCATTTCTGGGTGGTTAATACCTAAATGGCTAAATAGTCAGCAAACAATTTAATAACCGTTTGGCCATTTGTTCAGCCGATTAATGGTAATCGTGAGTGCCCAATATTACTTTGATTCCGGTCTTTTCTTCAATAATTTTGGCCTTTTCTTCCGGGTCGGAATAAGGACAGCCAGGTTTTGCTTTGACACAGCAGGAACTTAAATATATTACGTCTGGCTTGATTTCAGACAATTTTATTGCCAAGCCCGTATTTGTGGCAGTCGCACGGCCCGGGCATTCGCACTTTACAAAAGCTACAACCTGAGAGGGTTCTTCAAAATTACCATCGCCAAGAGATGCCGCTTTCAGGCAACGCCATTCACCAGGACATCCGTTACCACTATCCATGTATGTACCACAACCTATAACTGCAACTTTTTTCATTTTAGTTTATTCTTCCTTTCCTTTTTATTATGATAGTTTTCGTTCGAGCACTAACTATAAGTTATCATTAATTTGTTCTGAAATATTAGTTTTACATCCCGGCATGAGATACTTTGAATTTGACAGGGAGCCATGTAAATAGGCTTTCAATACATCCTCAGCGAGTCCTGATATCCCGGAGATTATTTTGACGCCGGTCGACATAAGCATCATTGAAAAGGAACGTGAGATGGCACCGCAAATCAGAACATTTACTTTAAGACCGTGGATAAGAAGACATCTTTTAGATATATCCTGTTCGCCAAGATATATTTCAAAACGTTCGATCTCGCTTAGGTTTTTTGTATTTATAATCAAAAGCCTTGAAGCAGTGTCAAAAACCGGCGAAACTTTATCATCCCATATCGGTACGGCAATTTTCATGGGGAGATTACTTCCCTAAACCTCTATCACTACGTCCGCCTCCCATTCCTCCGCCGCCACCGCCTCCCATTCCTCTTCCACTGCCTCCCATTCCTCTTCCACCGCCTCCCATTCCTCTTCCGCCACCTCCCATTCCTCTTCCGCCTCCTCCGCCCATTCCTCTTCCTCCGCCCATACCTGATCCTCTATCAAAATTTGGTATCTGAGTATATCCCGCAGGCCCTGATTCACCTTGATATTTGTCTGATTTTAGTTTTTTTGGAGCTGCCGGATCAGCGCTCTTATATTTTTCTAAGGCTTCTATTACTGAGCCGGTATGACCGGTAAACAATTCTACACCGGCTGCGGACAGCGTTTGGACAGCTTTTGGGCCGCAGTTGCCGGTTATCACGGCCTCAGCGCCCTTTGAAACTACGAACTGCCCAGCTTGAATGCCTGCACCACCACTTAATGAAACGCCTTTATTCTCAAAAGCCTCAAAACTCATATCATCTGTATTGACGATTAAAAAATAGGCACACCTGCCAAAGCGCGGGTCTATTTGCGAATTTAAATCCTTTCCATAGGAACTGACAGCTATTTTCATATTCCGCTTTCCTTTT
>JAYEFW010000052.1:0-2236 GCA_034658795.1 Thermodesulfobacteriota bacterium | reverse complement strand
CGTTTTATTTTACGCCATAAAGTTGTAGGGTGAATCCCCAATTTTGCTGCAGTTGCGCTTCTGTTCCAGCTATTTTCCCTCAGAGCCTCGAAGATAAAATTTCTTTCAATATCATAAAATGAAAATTCTTTTTGCGGAAGGGCCTTGGACAGGCCTATTCTCGTATTATCTGATTGCTGACGCAAATATTCAGGGAGATGTTCGATTCCTAATACTATTTTTTTACACACCAGGGTTGAGTATTCAATTATATTTTCCAATTCGCGAATATTGCCGGGGAAGTCGTGTGACATAAGGATAGATAGAGCTTCTGAAGATATCCCCTGGATTTTTCTGTCATTCAGCCGGTTAAATTTCCGGATAAAATGCTCAGCTAACAAGGGTATATCTTCCTTTCGTTTTCTTAAAGGAGGAAGTAAAAGTTTGACTACATTAACACGGTAATAAAGGTCATCTCTAAAAGTTCCATTTTTTACAAGTTTTTCTAAGTTCTTATTTGTTGCCGCAACAATCCGCACATTTGCTTTAAGGGATGAGGTACTTCCGAGAGGTTCATAGACTTTGTCCTGCAGAACACGCAGGAGCTTTGCCTGGAGTAATTGTGAAATATCTCCGATTTCATCTACAAAAAGGGTACCGCCTTCAGCTATAGATAGGCGTCCTGATTTATCTTTTTTTGCATCTGTAAAGGCACCGGCTTTGTATCCGAATAATTCGGATTCAAGAAGGGTATCTGGAATAGAGCTGCAGTTGATGGTGATCAAAGGGGCTTTTCTCCTGTTGCTGACAGAGTGGATCGCCTTTGCAAAAAGTTCCTTTCCCGTGCCGCTTTCTCCCTCAATAAGGACTGTAGTATCACTTTCAGCAATAAGTTCCAGCATGCCGAATAGACGTTTCATTTCCTTGTTTTTACTTATGATATCATGAAAGGTATGCTTATCGGCCAGTTGCTTGCGTAATTCTTCAACCTCACTTAAATCCCTAAAAGTCTCAACCCCACCTATTATATTACCTTTATTGTCTTTTAAAAGAGCAGATGATATGCTAACTGGAATTCGTTCTCCTTCGGAATTAACGATAAATATAGACTGATTTACAAAGGGATAGCCTGTTTTGATGGTTTTCCTCAGCAAGCAGCCCTGTTCGCATATGCTTGCCCTAAAAACTTCCCAGCAGTATCTTCCGATTGCCTCATTTTTTTTTATTCCGGTTATTTCCTCAGCAGCCCTGTTAAAGGAGGTAATCTTCCATTCAGGGTTAACGGTAAAGACGCCGTCGGCAATACTATCTAAAATTATATGTGTCTGATTTTCAATAAGTTGTTTCATAAAAAATAATTTGACTTTAACATGGTTTTTCAGGCTAAGGTAGCAGGATAAAAAAGATAAGGCAAAACAGATTGAAAGTCAATTGTACGGAGGAAATTATGCAAACAAGTGGCAATTATCCTGTTTTGACAGCCGAAGAGGTTGTATCAGGAATAAAGGATGGCGATTCTGTTGCATTTAGTGGTTTTACCCCAGCCGGCGCTGCCAAGGCGGTGCCCAGCGCACTTGCTGAATATGCACGAGAGGAGCATTCAAAAGGGCGGAGTTTCAAGGTGCGTGTTCTTACAGGGGCTTCCAGTGGCCAGAGAGTTGATGAGGAGCTGGCCCATGCAGGTGCTATTGAGTGGCGCGCTCCTTACCAGACCGGAGTTGAGTTGCGCCGCCAGATAAATAGACAGGAGGTGGAATATGTTGATATGCACCTGTCTTACGTTCCCCAGACCGTAGCATTCGGTTTTTTTGGGCAGGTAAATTTAGCCGTCATAGAGGCCACGGAGATAACGCATGACGGCAGGGTTTATTTGACTACATCCATAGGAGCCTCTCCTTCATACTTGAGGTGCGCAGAAAAAGTGGTAATTGAAATTAACACGCGTCAATCGCAGAGACTTCGTGAAATGGCGGATATTATTATTATGCCTCCTCCTCCCAAACGTAATCCCATTCAAATATATGACCCCATGACCCGAATAGGGCTGCCTTACGCAGTGGTAGACCCGAAAAAAGTGATCGGCATAGTGGAAAGTGATAAGCCTGACTATCTGGCTGAATTTACTCCGCCTGACAGAATAAGCGGGCAGATTGCAGAGCACGTGGTTAATTTCTTGATTGATGAGATGAGGGCAGGGCGCATACCCGATACTTTTCTGCCGCTTCAGGCCGGTGTCGGCAATGTGGCAAATGGAGTG
>JAYEFW010000051.1:0-5323 GCA_034658795.1 Thermodesulfobacteriota bacterium | reverse complement strand
AAAGCGTTGCCTCTCCTACCTGTTTATATTTATAAGCAATATGATCTGCTACAATATTGAAAAGAAGCGTGAAGATAAAAAGTACTATCCCTGTTGCAAAGAGAGCATGATAATGAGCGCTTCGGAATGGGGCTTCCGCCATCTCTGAGGCAATGCTGGCCGGCATCGGCCTTACCGGATCAAATATAGATTCCGGTATAAAAGCGGCCCCTCCCGCTACCATAAGCACCACCATTGTTTCGCCAATTGCCCTGGACATACCCAGAATTACAGCAGTGCTGATACCTGAAAGAGAGGCAGGAAGAACAACCTTTAAAATAGTCTCCAAAGGTGTTGCGCCTAATGCCAAAGAGGCTTCTCTAAGAGAATTCGGAACGCTGTGAATTGCATCCTCAGAAAGACTGCAGATAGTAGGGATAGACATAAAAGCCAGCATTAATGACGCGTTGAAAAGATTCAAACCGGTTGGGATATTAAAAACATTCTGCAAAAAAGGAGCTACAAGAACCATCCCGAAAAAACCAATAACAACGGAAGGAAGCGCCGCTAAAAGCTCAACCATGGGCTTGATAATCTCACTAACCTTTTTTGATGTTACCTCTGCGATATAGATTGCCGTGAGTATCCCTAATGGAATTGATATTAAGGCAGATAACAAAGTAACTGACAATGATGCTACAATAAGTGACAGAATTCCAAAATCAGGGGGTTCTGATGTGGGGTACCAGTATTTTCCGAAAATAAAATCTTTAACAGAAACTTCATCAAAAATTGGAATTCCTTCCATGAAAAGAAATATCATAATCATGAAAAGCATCACTATTGAAGCTGATGCTACAACAAAAAAGAGTGTGTGCATAGTCCGCTCTGTAATCTGACGAGTATTTGCCATCTCGTTCCTCTAAATCTCCTGATTTTATACAGAACTTGGGTTGTTAGGTTCACGGTTCACGGTTGGTTGCCTTGATCGTTCAATCTTGATCGCTCTCTAACCGTGAACTGTGAACCGTGAACTGTAAACCGTGAACTGTGAACCGTTACCTTATTGTTAATACAAACGCACATAACCGCTGGCAGCAACGTGGTTTTGGCCCTTTTGTGGGTTAATAACATAATTAATAAAGTCAAGCGTTTCGCCTTTTGGCCAGCCATTTGTAAACATGAAGAGAGGTCTGCTTATTGGAAATGACCCGTTCAAAGTTGTCTCTTCTGTTCCTTTAATTCCATTTACTTTAAGTGCCTTTACGCCTGGGGTTAAATAACCAATTCCAATGTATCCTATAGCATATTTATTATTCGAAACAGCCTGAACTATTGCTCCATTAGAAGCCATGACCTGAGCCCTGGGAGTAATTCTTTCTTTTTTCATTACTTTCTTTTCCCATATCTCAAATGTGCCGGAAGAAGTATCGCGTGAGTTCATAACGATCTGCAAATCAGCCCCCCCCAATTCTTTCCAGTTTTTTATCTCGCCCGTATATATGGCTTTAAGCTGATCAAGTGTAAGGTTGTTAATATTATTGCTGGGATGTACGACAGGAATGATGCTGTCATAGGCTATAGCAAAAGGAACAGGGAACACTTTCTTCTCAACAGCCAACTTTATCTCTTTATCCTTGATAAATCGTGACGCAGTTGCAATATCCGTGCTCCCATCGATAAGCGCTTTGATTCCGTTGCTTGATCCGCCGCCGGAAAGAGATATTTTTATATCAGGGTTCTCTTTCATATATGCTTCCGCTGTTTTCTGGGCGATCGGCAAAACCGTGGTTGAACCCTTAATTACAAGATTTCCCGCCTGTGCAGAATTTGTCGTAATAAAAAACAAGCAGGCAATCGCCATTACAATAATAGAGTTTATCTTCTTCATATTTCCTCCCATCTTTTTAATATTTTGTAACAATTTAGCTTTATGAAGTAAAAACCGGCAGTGCGTGAGCTTCAGGTGTAATCAAATTCAAAACAGGAAACTGTTTGAGCGTATTAGATATCGTTAAGAAAGAATCCGGTATAAAATGTCGTTTTTTGCATGGCTGTTTGCTCAATTACCATAATTTCTTTATAGTTATGGCTGATTCTTTCTTTACGATATCTTATGTGTGAGTTTTTCATGGTTTGAATTTGATTACACCTGAAGCGGTTATATTTCAAAGTACTAACGTATTATAATTTTATTATAAATCTCAATTGTTAGTTTATTGTTAGAATATAATAAGATTGTCGTTAGCCTGGCTGATTTACTTACCTAAAAGTTAATGACTATGTCCAACTGCACGCGATCCTCGTCCTTTTTCCCATCCTTGATTTCATCGTCACGTTCGGTAAAAAAACCGGTTGCTCTGGCCTGAATATTATCGGCAAGAAAATATCTGCCATGAATATAATGTCCCTTGTTATTGGTTCCTCCGCCGTGAAAGTCAGAGTCAACGAACACAGCCGGAAATGCATAATCTTCCAATACCTGGTAATGATATTTTGCGTACCAATCCCCTTTTTTCTTTTTGTTCCCTACAGATAAACCTACAAGCCAGCCAGTGTCACGATCATCACCCCCATAGGCAGCGAGATCTGCAGGGTCGCTATCTCCCGGATCAACCCCTTTTTCCATGAGTTCATCAATATCAGCACCTGCATTTACAATGTAGTTCCCGAATATGGAAAATGGCACAGGCAGGACTTCTTTTATGCTAAGTTTTGCTGCCAGCTCCCAGCATTGAAATTCATTAAGAAGTTTCTCATCATTGTCAAAAATCATCTGCTGGCCGTACTTGTTGTTGTATCCTAAAAATGTGTCTGTATCACCCAGCGAGCCGTCTTTGTCCCAATCAAGTTCATCCAGGTTCTTAAAATCGTAATAGGCGCCTGCTAACTCAAATTTTATCTTTTTGGATGGTTTGATCTGAGTGCCTAATTGAAATACAAGCATGGTCGGATCTCTATCGCTGTCTTTTATCTTTAATTCCTCAATAAACCACTGACCCAGATTGGAAAAGATGCTGATACTGTCTGTAATGTTAAAATTGAGGCTTTCTGAAACTCCTTCAGGATTGACATCAGGATCCCAGACCAGAGGCGTAGTAAACAGGGGGTTCTTATGTTTCCCGCCCGTGATCTTAAAAAAATCAGCAGGTTGCCAGGACGCGTATGCCCTGTCGATAAAAATATGCTTGCCTCGAGCATGTTCATCAAAACTCTGGTTTGTAGTATTCTGATAGCCTGATCCTGAAACCAGCCTGACCCCAACCTTTGTGGTATCTGTTATTTTCGTATTAAAACCAAAACGAAGACGAAGACGCTCACGATTGCGGTCATATTTGTCATCTCCCTCATCCCTCCATTGAGTATCATGGCGCAGCCTCAGGTCCCCCTTGAAATCTATTTTTTCTATTTTTTCTAAAAGTTTAAAAGTTTTTTCTTTCGCCTTATCTTCTCTTGCTTCTCTTGCTTCTCCCTCGGTAATAATCCCTTTTTGCTCCAGGATGTCCGCCAGGTCACCTCCCCTGGCCTGGAATCCGGTCAAAAGCACAAAACTCAAACAAAGTAATAGACTTAGGTGTAATCTTTTCATCTGTTTCCTCCTGTTAAATTTTTTTCCACCCATTCTCGGATAGAATTTAATCTTGAGTTATCTGCAATTCTTATATCTGTTTTGTTAGGATAAAATGATAATTATGTTAGCTTTTGGTTAAATTAGTGCCTGTCCGAAAAATATTTTTTTTAATGCTGGCAATAGTTCCTAACAGTTATGCTCCAGGCTTCCTGCTTTTGCGCGTGGCTATTCCGCGTAACAACCGGCCCAATATGTCTGCGCCTGTAATGACGCGCTTTTCAGTACTCCAGAGAAGTATTATGTCATGATCGATGACATCATCACCTGAGTTCTGTGGATACACTTTCAACTTCCATATTACTTTTTCAAGCGAAAGGTTCATATCATTTACAATAATTGGCTTGTGACAATAGGGATAGGGATTGAATAGCGACCCTTTAAATAATGCTCCTCGAATAAAACCATCCGAGTCTAAAACAAAACGTGGTTTTCCTGATTGGTCGTTGATTATCACCCATTTTTTTCCTGAAATCTGAATCATCTGAATAAAAGCGTCTGAAGGCACCCCTTTGAATTCAGGAAAGACAGGTAAATCCTCTTCCATGTCCAGAGTAATTATGCTTTTTGGATCAACGGGCTCTCCTTCCAACACAATGGCTAAATCATCCATATCCAGGAAATTAATCGCCCCTGTGCCCTCCACTTGTCCGATATCTCCCTCGTCGGCCTTCATATGCCTTTTGATTACTTCCCGAAGATCACGTTCACGGAAATATTCGACTCCCTCCGGACCGATCCACCAATCAAGAAACTTTGCCACCGGTTTGGCCACAACATACAGTATAACCTGGTAGAACTTCAATGCCGGCGACAGCATCGCAGCCATGCGTATAGCATTTCTGGAGAAGTATGCCTGGGGAAGAATCTCGCCAATAAAAGTTATAACAACAGTCGAAAACAAAAATGCGCCGACACCGGCAAGTACGGAATTTGAGAGAAGTGTCAACAGGACGTTAATGCCAACGTTTCCCCAAAGAATTGTTGACAACAAGAAGTTTGAATCCTTCCTTAATTCGAGAACTTTTGATGCATCCTGACTACCAGCCAATGCCTTGACTTCCAGGCGAAGTCTGCTAATACCGAAAACAGCTAAATTAAGACCGGAAAACACAGCGGATTGAGTAATACAGAAACCAATGCCAATCCAGGTGGCAATGTTTAACGGTAACGATTCGTTCATGTCAAAGTACCTTTCTTGTTTCCGGAATAATCGTTGTCCAAAACAATGGCATCCTTCATTTGCCAGTTTAGAAGAAAAAGATATAGATATGTTTTCACGAAGTATTAGAACCTCAGCCACCATTTTGCTATCGAAAAATAGACCAATAAACCGGTGGTATCTAAAAGGGTAGTGATAAGGGGACTGCTCACGACGGCAGGATCGAGTTTTATTTTTGTCAAAATTATCGGCAACAAACTCCCAACTAAATTTGCCCATAAGATGATTATAACCATTGACATCCCGGCTATTGTGCCCACCGCTGCTCCGCCCTTCCAGAAGAAACTCCACAGACAAAGGACGCCCCCAAGCGTAAGCCCCAATAAAAGACCGACCAGCAGCTCTTTTTTCACAACACTAAACCACTTCCTCAAACTTAAGTCCCCAGTGGCTATGGCCCTTATGACCAGGGTAGCTGACTGCGTGCCGGTATTGCCTCCGCTGCCAATCAAAACAGGTATAAAAAAGGCCAAAGCAACAATGGCGGTTAAGGT
>JAYEFW010000050.1:0-5329 GCA_034658795.1 Thermodesulfobacteriota bacterium | reverse complement strand
GCCACTCTTTGGTATAAAAATATGCCTGATCAGGATGAATCATCTTAACCGGCTTAATAATAATCTTATTGCCGTGACTTTTTATCTCCATATAATCACCTACCCCAAGATTAAATTTTTTACATAGAGCGCTTGGCACAGTAATTTGATGGTGCCTTTTCAGCTTAACTAAAGCCATTAAAGCCTCCTTGTTGATAATTTTATGCATGGATTTATTTTTAAAATAATGAATTTCATAATTTAATAATATATGAATTTATTATTTTTGTCAATTACATAAAAAAGACGCTTAAAATAGGCGTCTTTTTAGCCTGCCTTTACCACTTGCGGTATTTAAATTTGTAACTAATTGATATAAAACGAAATTAATCTGGGGTCAAACCTTGATTATTATAATAAGAAAATGTGAGACTCGGATCAACAAAAAATATAGATAGTTTTTTTAGCCCATCTTTTCGAAAAAACACCAAAAAATAGCATTTGGGGAGTATATTTTATGGCACTACAAAATATTTTATTAGGAAAATCAATACATTGCAAGCTGCATTTACGCAATTTTTCAATGTAGTGCCATACAGGTAAGTTCAAACGAAGTAACGAATTAAAATAATTATACTATTAAAAATAAATGTAGTGCCATACCAAAACACAACCAATTGATATTATTAGAATAAAATTTTAAAATGAAAAAGATGGGTTAACAAGGTATATCAATCGTATCAACACAGACTGAGATGAATTGGTGTCAGGGAAAATTGGTGTCAAAGGAAGACCACCTTTTCCAGTCAAGATCATAACTGGCACTCCGGCCCCCTCCAGGCCTTTTGATTAAAATGTCCTTTTTTACAAGATCGGCTAATTCCCTCTGAGCTGTGGCACGGCTGGTATGTGCTATCCCCATATATTTCTTGTTCTTCAACCCTCCTTCAAATCCATCAGCGCCAGCATCAAGTAACCGGTTAATCACCTTGGTTTGCCGCTCGTGGAGTCTTGTCTGGGCAAATTCCTTCCAGAATCGGGCCTTTATCATAATTTTTTCAAGCAGGGTATTGGAATTCAGAATAGCCCTGTTCATGCATTCAAGAAACCATTTCAGCCAATCCGTAATATCGCCAGTACCTGTTTGTGTGGTCTTCAGAATTTCACAATAATCATTTCGGTCAGCCATAATTTGTGAAGAAAGGCTATAAAATCTCTTTGGATTGTTTTCATCTCTTGCAAGTAACATATCTGTCAAAGTTCTTGCAATTCGTCCGTTCCCGTCATCAAACGGATGAATTGTAACAAACCATATATGGGCAAGCCCAGCCCTGATGATGCCATCTAAGTGGCTTTTTCCATTTATCCAGGAAATGAAAGCTCGCATTTCTTTTTCAAGCCTTATGGCTGAAGGTGCTTCAAAATGAACTTCTCCCTGCCCAATAGGTCCGGAAACAACCTGCATCGGGCACTCCTTATCGTTTCGCCATCGACCTACAGATATCTTTACCATACCGGAATAACCCGTCGGGAAGAGTGCCGCATGCCAACCCCAAATCCGCTCTGGCGTCAATTTTTGTGAATAGTTAACTGTCGCATCCAGCAGGATCTCTACAAGACCATCTGCTTTTTGGTCTCTTACATTCTTCAACCCAGCATCTGGAAGGCCAAGTCTGCGTCCAACAGAAGATCGAACGGCATCGGGATCTATTTTTTCACCTTCAATAGCTGAAGTCTTTAATGCTTCCTCAACCAGGATATCTGCACGGGCAGTCTGCTGAATTTCAAAACCTAACTCTCTGATCTGTGTTATAAGGGAACCTTGACTGAATCGGATATTTCCCAGAGGCTTTAACAGCTTATCGCTGTCCCATGTAAAGTCAGGCCAGGATTTGGTTTGCCAAATGTATTTCATGAGATGAGTTGATTTCCCATTTTATTGTATTAATATTTGAGTCGTTTAATTTATGAATTGACCCAATATCTAAGTTAATTATTGAATTTATTTAACTCAAAGTCAAGAGATTATATGAATAGTTAATCTAATCTTAAAAAACCCGCTGGCAAAACCAACGGGCTCCTGGTTTCCAATATCTCATAAAACCAGACAAAATATATGTCTGCGAGCTCCGCAAAAGACCAAAAATAAAACAAGAAACGCATAAAAACATGGGCGTCCCGCTGTATGTTCATTTCGGGGTACTTTTTGTTGTTTTCTTAATGTATTCAACTTGTTGCGTCAAATTCAGGGCTGTTTCCCAGGGGAAGATCCGTTTTAGGGTCGCTCGAGCATAGCCCGAGGTTTAATTAAAATCTGGGGTCAAACCTTGATTATTATAATAAGAAAATGTGAGACTCGGATTATCCTTCCTAAAAATGCATCCAGCCAAAATTTTTAGGGTCAAGTCTGTTCTTGACACTTGTTTATTTTTTGGGTGACTATGGTGTCAAGACTATGTGTCAAAGCTTGAATTATGAATAAAGAAAAGTTTTTTTATAAATGGTCCGATTCCAAACCATGAATCAGCCAGAACAATGCAGTTGGGAAATCCATTGTTCATAGCTCATCTATGCCACTGCCTGGATTTCCGAAACTTTTACGCTGAGGCGGTAGCCCAACTGTAAGAGAAAATCTTCGCAATCTTCCCAGGTCATACCAAAGGCTTTGACATCGCCCAGCCCCACGCGACTGACGATGTCTCTCACGATTTCAAAGTCCTTCTCTTCAAAATTCGCCACCATCATCGCTGACTCCGCCCAATCTACTAACTCTGCCAACGTGATACGATGATAAAGGTAATCAATAAGCTTTTGACCGACCTTTTGACGAGTAATTTTCATCTCCCACCTCCCTTAACTCTGATGTGTCCTTTGTTTACAGGATACTTTTCATGAATCTCAACCAGTCGGCCATCCTCGTCGAAGATTTCCTGATAGAATTTGATAGTTCGGTCTAAAGCGTCCACTTCTTTGACGTAACGCGCCAACCAGCCATGACGCCCCCGAACGGCTACCAACTTATGGCGGGACACTTTCGAACTTTTTGTTCTTGATTATCGTAAAACATCGATTGTCCAAAATTGACATAACATAACCATGTAGGGTGCATTCTATGCACCACCATGGTGCATAGAATGCACCCTACATAATTTATTGAAATTACAGAATGTCCCGCTTTAAGTTGGTAGCCCCCCCGAACCTCATAAAAGTAACGTCGTTTACCATTAGGCGACATCTACCCTGACACATAGGGCATCCCATGCCCCGAATTTTCTCTCATTTTGCTTGCGTTTTTGTTCACCGTTCATAATGTAGAATTGTTTGTATAACGCTGGTTACTTGTTAACTTATTTCAAGCAAATCTCATAAACTTTGATTTTTGTCAATCAGCTTTTCGCCCCTCAACATTTACCAGAATGTCAGAATAAATGAATAAGAAACACAGGTAAATTTTCAGATTGCCTTGACAAATAGAGAAAGATTATCGGATTAAATGAGCCCCTTTTCAGGGGACGGCCTGCGGAACACTCATTAGTTTATAAGTTTCTGTTTTTAGACCACAGTTGAATGAAGTTTTGGGTGTTGGGCTTTTTGGAGAAGAAGTTTTGGGCTTTGAGTTGACAAAAACTGTGGTGTCAAAGCTTGAATTATGAATTAAACTTTCCTTTATTCACAATTCAAGCTTTGATATTTATATCGGTTCTGCCACGAAGCTGATCAACCATATGATCAATGCTTCCTCTGCTTCGCTTCTCCCCGCGACCAAGCCACCTCATGAATTTGTTTTCATCCCTGCTTTTCACAATAAGCGCCTTGTTCCCCTCAACAATAATTTCAACATCCATCCATACGAAAATGCTGATATTTTTTTCTAAAAAGAAGTGAATTTAAAAGATTTTCTTATATTTTCTTCCCATATTCTCCTGATTTGTCAATAAATTATAGCGTGTCCCGTATATCTTGATGCGGATTTATATTTTTAACCTCTTTAATTACAATAAGTTATTAATGATTTTTAGAATCATGATATACGGAACATGCTATAGTATTGTATCCCCGGAATTGGAATTGGAATTGAATTTTAGTTTCGAGGACCACCTCGCTTGGGGAAGGCCGGAGATTAAGGAATATCCATGACAAGTTTCATGCCTTCGTAAACTTCGGCAATCCTGCCTTTCGTAAGGCTGCCGATCTTTTCTTTGAGGCTGATCTTATCCACAGTTTTTATCTGTGTCATATTAACTACCGATCTTTTGGGAAGATTTGCTTCTCCTTTTCGCAGGATCACATTGCCTGGCAGTTCGCCAAATTTCAAAGTTGACGTAATTGCCATCACAATAACCGTATTCAATTTACTGTCGTTCAGCAGGTCATTTTGAACCACAAGCCCAGGGCGTCTGCCCATTGGTTCGGAGCCTTTTGCGGGTGAAAAATCTACCCAATAAACAGAACCTTTCCGGATTACCATTCTTGCCCCTCTTCAGTTCCCAATCCTTCAAACCACTTGGTGCAGCTAAGCTGTTCTTTTCTTATTGATTCGTCTGAAAAGGCCAGGTCGTAAGCATCCTTGATATGGCGGTTTCTTTCCGATATGAGCTTTTCCCTGAGTACCGTGGAGATAAATTTGCTTCTGGATAGCCCCCTTTTCTTACTGATGTCATCGATCATCGTTACTAATTCTTTCGGAATACTAATGGCAACCTTTTGAGTATGCATGTTTTATATGCCTCCATTGTAGGATAATATATAAATACCATAAGTGGAGATGTTTGTCAACCCTCAAGAGTAGGCCGTCTAAAAACGCCGGTTTTGGGTTCTACTTTTTCCCCATTTTTTGGACCCGGCAAACTATAGTGTCAAAGCTTGAATTGTGAATTAATGTTTGACAATTAACCCACTATCATTTAGGAAAATCAGTATGGGCAAAGCAAGCAGAAGTTAGGCGAGTGAGGCTTGGCCGCTTGGCCTATACCGAAAAAAAGTGGGGAGATTCCTCTCCGTTGTTGAAAGGGCTGAGCTTCTAAACATCTTTCTCATCATTTTAATGGCCCTGTTTTTGAACGCCCAAGGCAGTGCTGAGTTCCCTGTACAAATTCTTTGCTTCCTGATGAATAGGAAAGCTTTTCAAGCCTTTGATGTTGAATGTGCGGGTAAAAAAGGTCTTCAGTACCTCTCGGGGGCTTCTAATTGACCGACCAAAAATGGGGAGGTCTACTTTTGCCCCTTGCTTCTCAGGAATCAAATTATAAGTTCCTATTTTTCCATTAAATCCGGATGGTTTATATACAACTGGACGTAGTAAACTTATCAACGATATCCCCCCTTTCAATAAATCTTATCATAGGTTCCT
>JAYEFW010000049.1:0-5360 GCA_034658795.1 Thermodesulfobacteriota bacterium | reverse complement strand
GCTTCGCCATACTCCAGTTGCGCTGCTGTCTTAGCTTTCGTATATTTCTTCCGATAAAACTTAAGTCTAATTTCATAAACTGTATAAATACTATTTGGTGTTAATTTGTCAAGAAATTTTATTAATAATGGATTCTATTACAGCTTTTTAGTTTCTATAGACTTTCAGATAATTAATTTCACAAGGCCAGAAGGAGGAAGGCGTATTAGTTATACGTCGACGACTGATAACACAGTGAAATTAATTATCTGAAAGTCTATAACCTAAATTGAGCAAGCTCAAGAGGAACCTTGGTATGGTTTGGTATGAAGTGCACGAGAGTATGAAATCCGCTATTGAGCGGGAGAAGCGATTAAAAGAATGGAAGCTAAAATGGAAACTGGAATTGATTGAAAGCAGCAATCCGAATTGGCAGAATTTGTACAATACGATTGTTTCACTGGATTCAGGCTTTCGCCGGAATGACGCTGCGAATAGGTCAGCGCTTATGGAGTAAGGCCGGTGGCATGCGGTGAAAAAGATGAGATGTAATTACCTGAGAACCCAGCGTCTCCACAGCACTCTTGCTGTGGAGACGCTACTTCTTCATCACGTTTCAACCTTAATCACACCATATAAATCACACCGTATAAAAAAAGAAATATTAGAGCCGCGCAGGCGCTAAGTCCTATCGGAATTCTGTAAGAGTTTTCATTATACGGTCTATTGATCAGTTCTTGATATGATACCCTTTTCCCTTGAATCGAATTCCAAAACATTTCTAGAAAAAGATAGGGATGTTTGCTAATTTTCCCTACAGATACAACATCCTTTGAAAGCAGGTCTTGCCCCATTGATCTGAGTGCATTCAAAGGACGATTGCAAAACCATAAAGTAGCTCTTCCAAACATTCTGTATGGCCAGTCTGTATCAAGACTAACCGTTGCCTCGCCACCCAGTTTATCAATGTAAATCCAGAATGCGGCCAGAGTAAGCACCAGCATCTGCATCATCGCCACTACATTGCTTGCAGCATATGGATGAAAATCGACCGGATAGGGCAAAATATCATAAAGTATTTTTGGGTAAACGCCTGTAAGTGTACATAACCCGGCGGCAATACCCATTGCCAGCAACATATTGAACGGTGGCTCTTTAGCCTCTTCTATTACATCTTCAGGACCCTTATTTGTGCCGAACCAGACTCCCCAGGGAAGCTTTAATCCTGTGTGCAAAAAAGTACCAATGGAGGCAAGATGAAGCATCAATTCAATAGAAGGTCTGTGCAAAGCGCCAGCGGCAGCAACAATCATTGTCTTGCTCACAAATCCATTAAATAGCGGAACCGCGGAAATGGAAAAAGCACCCACCATGTACAGAGCAAGGGTAATCGGCATCTTTTTGTACAAAGACCTCCCCTGCAAATCCGTCATCTTGCTTCTGCCTGTCACATATATAACCGCCCCCATCCCCATAAACAGAACGGACTTGTAAAGAATATGACAAAAAGCATGAGCACTGGCACCATTGATAGCCATTTCACTCCCCAGACCGACACCGCAAACCATATATCCCACCTGGCTGACAATATGATATGCAAGAAGCCTCCGGATATCGTTTTCAAGGACAGCATAGACCACACCATAAAGAGCCATGATCGCTCCCAGCCAGACCAGAAGTTCAACACCGGGGAAACCTCTTAACAGAACGTAAACTGCGCTTTTTGTGGTAAATGCCGTCATAAATACAGCGCCGGTAATGGTTGCTTCAGGATATGCATCTGCCAGCCATGCATGAAGCGGGGGCACTGCTGCATTAAGTATAAATCCAACAAGTATAAACTTTGCAGCAAGAGTTCCAAAATCAAACAACTCAAACGCTAACGATCCGGTAGTTACCGCATGAATAACAATTCCGCACAATAAAACACATCCACCGAAAAGATGCACCAGAATATACCGGAATCCCGCTTCAAGAGACCGTTTTGTTTTTCGATAAAAAACCAGAAAGACCGAAGAAATGGCCATAATCTCCCAAAAAACAAAGAGCGTAAACAGATCTCCGGCAAAGACCACACCGAGAGTACACCCCACATAAATTAATGCAGCCACATGCTGTCCGTATTCCTTTATATGGATGGCATAGACCACCCCAATAAAAGACATGATCACAAAAACGTACGCAAAAACCATACTGAGTTTGTCAACCCGGCCCAGGATAAGTTCATAATCAAGAAACTGGTATGTCCAATAGACACCGTGGGGCATGTTTATAAGATTCCAGAAAGCTATGGCCGGAATCATCAGCACAAGGGCTTGTTTTAAAACTCTTATCCTGACCAGGGGAATCAAAAGCGCCCCTACTATATAAATGAACACCGGGGGTACGATATTAATCATAATAATCCTCTTTCTTCATAAGCCAGCCATGGCCTATCCATTTGGATACAAGTACAATTACAACACATCCGACAAACCCGAATACAGCATCAAAGACCGGTATCTTCTGCCACCAGAAATGAGGGTGTTGGTTTGGAAACAAAAAACCTAGAACACACGTTGCCGCGATACTTATATAAAGAATAATCTTTAATTTTTTTACCATTCTATCCTACTCCCAATATGTTTTGTACTGCAAGAGATGTCATACTGAAAAAGCGAAAAAATGCATCCGGTACGATCCCGAATACGATTGACAACAGAGCTGTAATGACAAGAGGGATTACCATGAACATGGGGGCTTCATCAAAATGCGGGGAAACATCATCCAGCGGCTTTTTGAAAAAGGAATTGTAAATGATAGGAAAGAAAAAGGCCACATCAAGCATAGCGCTCGTCATAAATACAAACAAGAAAATGATCTGGTTTGCTTCAAGGGCGCCAAGGCATAAAAACCACTTACTGATAAACCCACTCATAGGGGGAATGCCTGAAAGCCCGATAGCTGCTATGGCAAAAGCACCCATTGTCAATGGCATCTGTCTCCCTATCCCATCTAATTGACTGACATAATCCTTGTGTGCCTTTACATGCAGAGCTCCTGCACAAAAAAACAGCGTAATTTTCATAAAAGCATGATTTGACATATGAATAATTCCGCCTGTCATTGAGCTCTTGGTCAGAAGTGTTGCCCCAAGGATGATCATAGCAAGATTATTAATAGTGGAAAAGGCAAGCCTTCTTTTTAGATGATCCTGCCCTAAAGCAAGGAAGCCGGCCACAACTATTGTAAAGGAAGCAATATATGCCATGATTAGCCAGATACCCAAATCATGAAGAAGACCCGGACCAAACACAAAAAGAATGACCCTTAAGCAACCAAACACACCGGCTTTAACAACCGCCACTGCATGCAAAAGCGCGCTTACAGGGGTAGGTGCAACCATAGCTGTAGGAAGCCATTCATGCATCGGCATAATACCTGCTTTAACACCAAAACCAAAAATGAGCATCGCGAAGAGCATTATCAGGACAGTGCTCGACCCACTGCCTGCAATAAATCCGCCAGCTTTAAAATCAAGAGTGCCGGTCATGTGATAGATCATTGCTATGGCAAACAGGAGAACGCAACCGGCAGTAAGGGTATAGGCCAAATATTTTCTCCCCCCCATGATCCCTTCTTTTGACTCCTTGTGAATTACCAAAGGATAAGTGGCAATGGTAAGTATTTCGTAAAAGACAAGAAAGGTAAGGAGATTGGCTGAAAATGCGATCCCTATTGTCGATGAAAGGCACATGGCAAAAGCGAAAAAATATCTCGTTTGCGCGTGTTCGTTAAGCCCCCTGACATACCCTATGGAATAAAAAGAGGTTGCGATCCAGAGAGATGATGCAATCACCCCGAACAGCATTCCAAAAGCGTCTATCCTGAATTGCAACAAAAGCCCAGGATAAAAAGTTACTATAGTATATTCGATTACTTTTCCCTGCAAGATGACAGGTACCATAGAAAATACGATCAGAAACTTTGCGAGAGCAGCCATAATAGTCCACGACTCCCGAATATTCCTGTTCTTCTCTCCAGTGGCAAGAATCAGAAAAGCAGCGATCATTGACACCAAGACAGCCCAAAGGGGTCTTGATGAATATAGAACATCCATTCCCATCCTCCCAGTCCTTAAAAGCTTGCAGGGACTGCAAACTGAATTACAGACGAAATGATCTTTCCGCTAAAAATGCCGAGGAGAATAACTCCAGCAGCCATGATAACAATAGGAACAAGCATAGTAAAAGGAGCCTCGTCTCTTTGTATCTCCTCATTTGTTGTTTCCCCGCTATTGTGGGCATATGCCGGCTCCATCGGTTTTAGATAAGCGCATTCAATAACCCTGAAAAACAGCACAGCATTTATCAAGCTGCTGCATAAGAGCGCTGCCGCCCATACCCACTGCCCGGCCTCGATAGTACCCAGGATGAGATACCACTTGCTGAAAAAACCACATGCCGGCGGTATCCCAACCATGGAAAGAGCGGTTATCGTAAACGCGGCCATAGTAAACGGCATTTTCTTATTAAGGTGACGCAACTGATGTATTTCCCGCGTCCCTGTCTTATACAATATAGCACCCACAACCAAAAACAGACACGCCATCATAACAGCGTCGTTCATGATATGAAGAATAGCCCCGGTAAGTCCCATTCGATTCGCTACACTCACACCAATCACAATATACCCTACTTCCGCAACAACAACATAAACAAGCATCCTCTTGAGGTCTGTTTGTGCAAGCGCTTTAATTCCTCCCCAAAAAATAGCCATGACAGCCAGCCATCCCAAAATGGCAAAAACCGGCACTATTTCCATGGAAAAATGGGGCTTGAATACCGTAAACATTACCCTGATCATCACATATGCAGCCACTTTGGTCATCAAGGGGGCAATCAGCGCGCTCACCGCAGAAGGTGCAGTACAGTAAGCATCCGGCAGCCATGTATGCATCGGAAAAAGCCCTGCCTTAATGGCTAAACCAACAGTAAAAAAGGCAAAAGCGACAAGGATAACCTTGGAGTGATACAGGTCAGGCAGGATATTAGCCAGATCCGCCATATTAAGGGAGCCGGTTGCTATATAAAGGTATCCAATGCCTAACAGGTAAAAACAGGCACCAATAGTACCTATAATAACATAATTAAAGGTAGCCATTGGCGCGCCTTCCTCGCCAATTGCTATTAAGGCATAACAGGAAAGCGCAGATATCTCCAGAAATACAAAAAGATTGAATACATCACCAGTGATCACAATACCCATGAGACCAGTGACGAGCAGAAGAAAAAGTGTATAAAAAGGAACTGTCTTCTCCGGGAGGTTATCTTCCACACTCTTTTTTGAATAAATGGCAACAAACAGACTGATAAACGATACAATGACCAGCACAAATGCGC
>JAYEFW010000048.1:2456-5371 GCA_034658795.1 Thermodesulfobacteriota bacterium | reverse complement strand
TCGTTATTGCAGAGTTGTATGCTGGTGTAAAAGGGGAGTCTGAACTAACAGTTTTGGAGAATTTTGTTTCCCTTTTCCGGATTCTCCCTGTAACTTCTGAAATCGCCAAAACAGGAGGACTTTATAACTCGCGGACGCGATTATAGCTGCTACTTGCGAAGCAGAAAATGTAGAGCTAAAAACACTAAATATCAAGCATTACCCAATGATAAATGGCCTAAAACCTGCCTATAAAAAGTAAAAGCCCATAGGGATAGGGACGCCCATCGCTGGGCGCCCCTCCCAGGTGAGTAGCCCAAGGGAACCTCCCCCTCAGGCTCTCCCAGAACCGGACATGAACCTCTCGACTCATCCGGCTCCTATCGTTCAGTCGTTTTAATATACAATTCGCCAATTAAACGACTTTACTTTTTCCAACAGAATCCTCCCCTTTCGGGTTGTTTTTATGTAAAAGTAGAACGACGCAACCCCTTAGCTCCAGCTCCATTACAGAACCTTCATTACTACTACAAATTGCTCCGCCCCTGTGCTCCGCATCGGTACTCAGATCTTTGTAGGTCTGCCACTTGGATTTCTCCCTTAGCATCGGAACGACAGGTTCCCATGTTCCGCACACAAGCCTGGATTAAGCTCACGCCACCTTTATGCCGGACACCATTCAGGCAGTAAACAGGTTCCCCCTGAATTTATCACGGGACAGTGGTGCAACCCCGCTTTTGATGTCATCATATACGCTTACGACACGTCATCAGTGGTTCGCTTTCGCTCGTCTTCTAAATCCATATCTGACTTGGTCTTTGCCAAGCCTTTTCCGTAACGCTCACCACCCCAGCTCTTAACCGACGCAGCTTACGGCGATTTGAGACCTGCTCCTGCAAGCCGACCTCGGATGGCCATACGCCCATCTCGTGTGCAGCTTCCATGGCACACCACCACCTGGCATACGGATCACGTATCCAGCGATTCGGCTGGTCAAAACAGACACAAATGAACATAATGAACATCTGGTCTGTCTGGCCTTGGGGAACGCAACGCTACCAGGATTTCAGCAACTGCTGCATAATACCAGTAAGAATACGCTTTTTGACAGCCATGACCATTTACCCAAACCATTCGGTTGGGGACCGTTCGGGCCTTCGCCGGGGTGAGTCCTCCGTGGTGTTCACGGCTCGTTTCTCTTGCGGCTACCGTGCCCTCTGCTGACTTCTTCTATGCGGTCGGAGTAGGTTGCCCTGCCCTCAGCCAATTTTCGTCGCATGCGACTTTCAAAGGCACATGGAAGACCTCCCGGGGTAAACACACGTCTTTCAGCACGTAAGCGCCGAGCATACGGGCATTGTTTATAATGGATAGAGGACTTAACCTTGCGTTGCAGGCTGGTCCCGCAAATGCATGCCTGACTCGATTTCTGTTCGTCACCCCGTGCTTTTGTGTTACTCCGCCTCAGCGGATCTACTGCTTTCCGAGGCACCGTCACCGGATACACCGTTGTGATAACACTATGCCCTTTGCCTCCATCTGGGCCGGGCTTGGGACTTGCCTTGACTTCCATAATTGGAAATTGTAGGCTTACCCTTAAAACGTGTGCCGTGCCCGGCACACAACCATTCGCTGAAGCACGACGGGTAAATGTTGCGTATTTCCCGCGTCTTAGCTTCACGTTTGCTTGATATAAATCAGCATGAAACCCACTAAACCCCAAAAGGAGGAAATAATATGCCAACGCTTCCACTTGAAGAAATGACGGTAAAGGAGAAGCTACAAGTTATGGAAGAGCTTTGGAGCGATCTTTGTTGTAATCAAAACCAGATTCCGGTTCCTCAATGGCACAAAGATCTATTGGACAGACGAGAAAAGATAGTCAAAGAAGGCAAGGCAACATTCGTGGACTGGGAGACCTCAAAAAAACGGATAGCTATTAGAATCTCATGAAAATTCATATCGTTGATCAAGCGGAAGACGATCTTGTTGAAGGGCACAATTTCTATGAGGATCAAGCACCTGGACTTGGGTTATATTTTCTGGATTGCATTTACTCGGACGTTGACTCGCTTGTGTTGTATGCTGGCATACATCGGATCGTCCACAAGAATTATCGGCGGATGTTGTCGGAAAGGTGGGGAAGTGAGACCCAAGCGACTCACTGCAGGGAAGAGGAAGCCAGGTATAACGTTCTCTTAAACGAACCATGGGAGGGACACCGAGCCCACGAACCGTGTTACCATAAAGTCAGAGAGTGCTGCAGGAAACCATTTATAAAGTGGTAACCTGTCGGGTAGCATAGTTATGCGCCAGAAGGAGTGTCGCCTTTCTAATTATACATCCGCTGATCGAGTAAAGTCGAGTGCGTTTGTATACTGAAGAACCGTATGAGTGGAATTCTTCAAATACGGGTCTGTGGGGATGGCGTCGGGTAACCGGAGCCTTTACCCGGAAGATGGACAGGGAAAAGCCGGCACTTTTTATACTTTCTTCCTCATGTTAATTTCATAATGACGAGTTTTTAATTTTTTGATAATAAGTAAAGTAATGATTTCTGAAGACAGCAGTAAAAAATCGGCTGATAAACACAGGCCTGACAAAAAATCTGACAGCTTAATTAAACATGAGATTTTAAAACATTCATTAAACAGTGAACTCTCGTGCACATCTGCATTTTTGATAGCAAAGGAGCTCAATGTCTCACCGGACAAGGTTGGAATGATCGCAGATTCAATTAATTACAGGTTGGTAAAATGCCTGATGGGATTGTTTGGGTATAAACCTGATAAAAAAATTGTAAAGTCTTTAAAGACTGAGAACCAAAATCTTAAAAATACAATTACCGACAATCTTGTTGAAGGAAAGCTGGAGTGCAAAATTGCATGGGATATCGCATCCCGCTTTAAAGTAAATAAGATGACAGTCAGCGGTAT
>JAYEFW010000048.1:0-2356 GCA_034658795.1 Thermodesulfobacteriota bacterium | reverse complement strand
GAACCAAAATCTTAAAAATACAATTACCGACAATCTTGTTGAAGGAAAGCTGGAGTGCAAAATTGCATGGGATATCGCATCCCGCTTTAAAGTAAATAAGATGACAGTCAGCGGTATATGCGAAGACATGGATATTAAAATTAATAAGTGCCAACTGGGAGCATTCTAATTGTATTGTTCTAAAGATAAAATAAATTTCTATGAAAAGTCAGCTTGCCTGATTTTGGCAATAATGGCTGTATTATTTATTTTTTCAGTTTATTATTCTGGATGTGATAAGGAATGGGGTTCTAATAATGTATTTAAGGGCATTCTTAAAGCCGGTGAAATTACTGTCTGTACCCGTAATAACGCCCACTGTTACTACCTGTACAGGGAACAGGCAATGGGTTTTGAGTATGACCTTGCAAAGGCTTTTGCTGATTATCTCGGAGTTAATTTAAAGGTAAGAATTGCTGAAAAATGGGAAGGTATGATTCCTGCCCTAACAGAGGGAACATGTTCATTTATTGCTGCCAGCATGACAATTATGCCGCAAAGGAAAAAGTGGGTCTCCTTCTCAAACAGATATATGCCGATCCAACAATACGTAATCGTACATAGGAACAACAGATCAATTAGAGGCCCGGAGGATCTCGCTGGAAAAACCGTCCATATCAGAGCTGGCACTTCCTACGAGGAAAGGCTCAAATCGCTAAAAAATAAAGGAATTGATCTTGAAATTAAGCTGCATGATGATTTGCCTACAGAAGAACTCATACACCAGGTCGCTGAAGGAAAGATAGAAGTCACAATAGCTGATAGCAATATCGCCTTACTTAATCAGAGGTACTATCCAAAGGCTGTATTGGCATGTCCGATAAGTGAACAGGAATTTCTTGGGTGGGCTGTAAGTCGAAATGCACAAAATCTTCTCTATCAAATAAATTGCTTTTTCAAAACCATAAAAGAAAATGGTAAATTTAATGAAATATACAACAAGTATTATGCAAATATTGATGATTTTGATTATGTTGATTTAAGAGCATATCACAGGAGGATTAAAAGCAGGCTTCCCAAATATAAAGAAATTATCATGCAAGCGGCAGATTACCATGGTTTCGACTGGAGATTAATTGCAGCGCAGATATACCAGGAGTCTCATTTTAACCCAAATGCACTAAGTTATGCAGGGGCAAAAGGCCTTATGCAGCTTACCCGTTCCACCGCTCAAAGCCTCGGGGTAAAAAATGTTTTAGACCCGGAACAAAATATTAATGCCGGGGTTCAGCATTTGAAGGATCTTTATAATCATTTTGAAAAAGCCGAAGGTTCAAACAGGTTATTTATAACATTAGCTGCTTACAATGTTGGCCAGGGACATATTTTTGATGCTCAGAATATTGCGCGTGAAATGAATCTTGACCCGTATAAATGGTCTTCACTATCAACAACACTGCCGCTTTTAACTTATCGAACACATTATAAAAAAGCTACGTATGGATATTGTAGAGGGACAGAGCCAATAGAATATATAAACAAAATTATGATATATTATGATATTTTGAAGCGTCAGGGAATAAAATATAATACATATGCCGAAACGTAATATTTTATAGACTTTCAGATAAATAATTTCACTGTGTTATCAGTCGTCGACGTATAACTAATACGCCTTCCTCCTTCTGGCCTTGTGAAATTACTTATCTGAAAGTCTATAGTTTAAGGAAAAGGGAGATAAAAAATCAGGTTTGCCTGACAAATGGATTAGATAGTTTTTCTATCCCTATGGTGGTGTTAGGCCCATGTCCCGGGAAGACCTTTACATCATCACCCAGCTCAAACAGTCTGTTTTTTATGCTTGATATCAGTGTGTTAAAATCTCCTCCAGGCAAGTCACTACGTCCAATCGAATCAGCAAAAAGCGTATCTCCAACAAAAACTTTGTCATCAGTATAAAGCGAAATCCCTCCGGGTGAATGCCCGGGAGTATGTATAACTTTTAATCTGATTTCGCCAAAGCTTATGATATCGTTATCTTCCAGCGTTCTATCGGGCGGTGGCGAGTTCTCCGCTGAAAATCCGAATAAAGTTGCATCAGACGAAAGCCGGCTCAGCATCGGCGCATCAAGAAAATGAATAAGAATATCGGCGCCTGTTGCTTCTTTCATTTTTTTGTTGCCGCCGACGTGGTCAAAATGGCCATGCGTATTTATTATATATTTTAGTTTTAGCTTTGAGTCTGCAAGGGATAAAAGGATTCTTTCTGTCTCATCTCCGGGATCTATTACTGCAGCTTGTCTGGTTTTTTCACACCCCAATATTATGCAGTTTGCCATAAGCATCCCAACAGCCAGTTCTTTAATAATCAAAATGT
>JAYEFW010000047.1:13186-19619 GCA_034658795.1 Thermodesulfobacteriota bacterium | reverse complement strand
AATTAAAATAAGGTAATTCACCACAGATTTTCACGGAATTACACTGAATTATCAAAATATTCTTCTCAACGTTATAATTATTTCTAAATTCTTTATATACTTCCCGTATAGTAACTTATTCGTTGTTTGCAATTTTCAGTGAAACTCCATGTTGTTCTGTGGTGAACTTTTACAAAACAAAAAAGGGTTTGTCCAATTCATTAGACAAACCCTTTTTTAATCTAAAACAATTATTTCTATTTCTTATACTTAGCAGCTCTCACAACTATCTTTTAGGCCCCCAGCTTCTTCCTTAACGCCCACAGCGACCTTGAATAGAATTGTTAGTATTAGCAATCCGGTTGCATATACACCAAGGGTGATAAGAATTTCAGGAAGCGTAGGCATATATTCAGTAACATGATGAAGCGGATTGGGTACAAAACCACCTGAAATCATACCCATGCCCTTATCAATCCAGGTACCTATGAACAAAATCACACAGGCAAAAGCAAGTACACTCTCATTCTTTCTTGCAGCAGGGATTATCAGTAAAACAATGCTTGCCGCCATAAGGGCCATTGATGTCCACATCCAGGGGACTAAAGCTCCATGGCCGTGAAGTCCGGCAAAAAGATATTGCATATGGGACATATGGCTCGGAATTCTACTGTAAAATACTACAAACACTTCACATAGCAAGAAAAATACATTTATAATTATGGCATAAGTAACTATCTTGGCCAAAGATTGAATCTGCTCTTTTCCCGGATCAAACTTGGTAACCTTTCTGATTATAAGGCAAAGCAAAATTAACAATGCCGGACCAGCGGCAAAAGCCGAGGCAAGAAATCTTGGCGCAAGAATAGCGGTCATCCAGAATCCTCTTCCAGGCAAACCGCAGTATAGAAATGCCGTAACCGTATGTATGGCCGGTGCCCATATAATTGATGTAATTATCAATGGTTTCACCCACTTTGCATAGTGAATATTGTTTCGTTCAGCCTCAAGAACATTCCAGCCAACTACTATATTTAACAAAAGGTACCCATTTAATACGATCATATCCCAAAAAAGGACGGACCCAGGCGTGGGATACAAGATAACATTAAACGCACGCATCGGCTGCCCAAGGTCTGCAATAATAAACAATAAACACATTACAACTGCAGCAATAGCCAAAAACTCTCCCAGAATCGTAATCCTCCCGAATGCTTTATAATCGTGCAGATATCTGGGAAGAACTACCATAACACCCCCTGCAGCTACTCCGACAAGAAATGTAAACTGAGCGATGTAAAAACCCCAGGAAACATCTCTGCTCATACCTGTAATTCCTAAACCAAAATCAAGCTGCTTCAGGTAAACAGCAAAGGCAACACCTATAACGGCAAGCAATGCAATTACCCATCCCCAGTATTTCTTGTCTCCTTTAAGAGCTAATTCAAGCATAACCACCTCACATCATACTATGTAGTAAACAGACGGCCCAGCACCAAGGTCTGGTTTACGTCGAATAGTGTAGTTTGTTCTTAATAGTTCTCTTACTTCCGACTCAGAATCATCAAGATCACCGACCGTTATCGCACCATTTGATGCCTCAACGCAGGCCGGCATTTTACCGACAGCCAGTCTTTCAGCACAAAAATTGCACTTTTCCACAACACCTTTCATCCTTGTGGGGAATTCCTTGTTTTCCTCTTCGATGAAAGGACGCGGATCTCTGAAGTTAAAACTTCTTGATCCATATGGACATGCTGCCATACAGAATCTGCACCCTATACACCTGTGAAAGTCCATCAAAACAATTCCGTCATCCCTTTTAAATGTTGCTTTTGTAGGGCATGCTCTGACACACGCTGGTTTTTCACAGTGATTGCATAATACCAGGAACGGCAGATCTTTAATTCTGTCATTAACTAATTCATGTTCACTGTGAGTAAAGACATGTTTATACTCATCCTCCCAGAGCCACATAATCTTATGTCTTGGCTCTGGAAGTTCTGGAACATTATGGATCTTATGACAGGCTTCAATGATCGGATCAAGATCCTCTGCTGAATGAAATTTCCTGGTGTCTATTACCATACCCCATTTCTTGGCTGTAAGGGCTTTTTCATTTTTAGAGACTTCCGGTTTTGGTTCTTCGCCATTTCCTCCGGATGAAGCAAATACATCAAGAACCGGCTTTGTCCCTATCCCTAAAGCTGTTATTCCAGCTACTTTTAAGAAGCTTCTTCTGCTATTTCCCATTACTTATTCTCCTCCGGCTTCTTCTCCTTCGGCGCTATGTGACAATCCCAGCAGTAAGGGTCTACCGAAGCATAATTATGGCATTTATCACAAAATTCAGCCTTACTCTCATGACATCCCATGCACGAATCTTCTCCAGTGGAAAGGCTCATGTTAAATGTCTTACCTTTGCCGGTCTTGTAAACCCTGTTGGCATCCCGCACTACTGTATCTCTCCACAGGTCAAGAATTTGCATATGCTCTTGCTTCATATCCACCTTAGGCACAACACATTCTTTTGCAGCTTTCGCCTTTTCAGACAGCTTTGGCTCAGGTGCGGGAATTGCTTTTCCTAAATTATACCAAAAAGGAAATGTTACAATTGCAACAAAAATAACCAAGCCGGTAACTATCTTGTTTTTATCATACATAGGTTTCATCCCCCATTACTTACATTACTCAAAAACGGTTCCCCCACTACCGGCCGGAAAAATCAGGGCGTGTATAATATTCATCAGGACCAACCTCATCCTTATTAAGAATATCTTCTCCACGCAAGTTCACTGTTTTTTCCTTTTCACCGGGTATAATCAAGGCATTAGTTACCAACTCGTGAATACCGGTAACATCTACTTCAGGAACCCAGTACCCCATTAGCGGTGGAAGAACTGCCCTGTCAATAGCACAAATACAGGCCAGCATATTAACTCCGTGTTTTTCTTGAACATATTTTACTGCGTTTGCTCTGGGCAAACCACCTGATAACCTCAGCTCCATATCCTCACTTGCATTAAGTCCTGATCCGCTGCCACAGCAAAAGGTCTGTTCCCGAATACAATTCCTCGGCATTTCATAAAAATGCTTACAAACTTTCTTGATTACATACCGTGGCTCATCAAGCATTCCCATACCCCTGGCAGGATTACATGAATCATGGAACGTGACCTTTAAATTATCATTTCGACTGGGATCAAGTTCTAGCTTGTTATGTTTGATCAGGTCGGCAGTAAATTCTACTATATGTACCATTTTTGTAGATTTCGCATTTTCAAACTTTGTGCCGGTTATTGGATTAACCGGTTCTTCAAGAAAATCAGCAGGACCATTCATGGTATCCATATACTGGGTTATCGCCCGCCACATGTGACCGCATTCACCGCCAAGAATCCATTTAACACCAAGCCTTTTTGCCTCGGCATACATTTTTATATTCAACCTTTTCATTACCTCGTTCGAGGTAAAAAGTCCAAAATTTCCACCTTCAGAATTAAACGTACTCCATGTAACATCAAGCCCGTATTTCTCCTTTAAGTAATGGAAAAGTATCATATACCCCATTGCAGTATATGTGCCTGGATCGCCGAAAACATCGCCGGAAGGGGTTGTAAACAGGATATCAGCACCTTTCTTGTTGTATGTCGGGTGAACCCTTACGCCGGTTGTATCTTCAATTTCATCAGCAAAAAAATCCAGCATATCAACAAATGCTTGCGGCTGGATTCCCATGTGATTTCCTGTCATGTAGCAATTTGCTACGGGGGTAGCAATCCAATCTATGTTCAGTCCCAAAAGATTAAGCAATTCTCTGCCCATCATTGTAATTTCTGCCGTATCAATACCATAAGGGCAGAATACCGAACATCGCCTGCATTCACTGCACTGAAAGAAATAATACCACCACTCTTTCAGAACATCCAGAGTAAGCTCCCTTGCTCCGGCCAGCTTGCCAAGTATTTTGCCGGCCTTGGTAAATTCATTTCTGTATACCGACCTGAGAAGCTCTGCTCGAACAACAGGCATATTTTTTGGATCGCCTGTTCCGATAAAAAAATGACATTTGTCAGCGCATGCACCGCAACGCACACAGATGTCCATAAAAATTTTAAACGTTCTAAACCTTTCCAGCCTGTCCTTCATCCCCTCTATAATGATTTCTTTCCAATTTTCGGGAAGTTTCCAGTCATCATCAAGCGGGTTCCATTCTCTTGGATATGGAAGGTCAAGGGTTGCGACGCTCTTAGGTTTAGCGGCATAGCAAAACATCCCCTCTCTAATTACAGTGGGGGTGTCCATCCACCCGGTCCTGGGTGGAGTATAATCTGTCCTTGCAATTAGTTCATCTGGTTTTAAATCTGCCATTACAACTCCTTTTCCACTGGGAGTCCAGCTCCTATCATTTTTTCCCTAAAATCATCTTCATACTCTGCATATGTATGAACCTTAACTTTTGGATTCCAAGGATTTATGTGTCTATGAGCCCTGGTGTTACAACGAAGATTTCTCGTCGGGCTCAGGAATACTCCACCTAAATGCATTAGTTTACTGAAAGGAAAATATGCCAGCAGAACGCTGACAAAAAACACATGAACATAAAAGATAGCACCAATACCATCCGGAATATGGGGATGAAACGTTACAATGCCCATTGTCAGCTCTTTAACGCCAACGATATCTACCTTTGTAAAATATCGCATCATAATTCCTGATACGGCAATACCGATAATGAGAAATAAGGGAAAAAAGTCTGCGGCAAGTGAAAAATATCTTACTTGCGAAATTAATATTCTCCTGAGAAGCAAAAACATTGCCGCCGCCAGAAGAACCACACCGGAAAGCATGACACCAGGCAGCCCGATCTGGAGAAACCCGTCAATCTTATCAAGAATTTGAAAACACACAGGAACGGGCTCAAGAAAAAAACGCAGATGTCTCACCACCACTACAAGAAACGAATAGTGAAAAGCCAACGAAAACAACCACAGCCACTTTTCCCATACATATGAAATCCTTGGCCCCTCATTCAATTTGCATGTTGTATTTCTGAATAAGGATCGGAATAACAATATTTCCAGGGCCATCCTTATAATAACACCGCCTGTTGAAAATGGATTATCAATCTTACTGGGTTTGATCCATGGAAGCGATTCTTGCTGACCGCATGTTGTGGGAATAGCAAATGGAACCGGAGAACACGCCCAGTCTTTGACCCGCACCACAAATCCCACAATAAATGTAATTATGGCCAAGTAAGGAATAATAATCCCGAATAGCCACTGAAGCCCTGCTGCTTCAACGCCCGCATAGGCGACCAGAAAAAGAGCAATAACTGCTATGAGGGAATACAAATACTTTTCATTCATTAACATTACCTCGCTCTATGGCTTCACAGCAACTTTCAAATTTTACTTTGAGCAATCTTTTACTTGCTGCCTGAAGCCTCCATAATAATATTTGAATCTTCAGAGACTCGGTCTATCTGCCGGAATCTCAGTTAACAAACCCGCCCTCTCAAATGCGCGGAAGGTTCTGTTTCTCTCCTCGTTTGCCTTTATCTCAAAAACTTTCTCTCTGCATTTTAGATAAACATCAAAGGCAATCAAAGTCAATTCATCTATCTTTGATTCAAAATGCAACAACTCTTTTAAAATATCTTTATCTGAGAGTTCTTTCTTCAAACTCTCTCTTATAACTTTTTTTAACAAAAAGATAAAACCGGTTGATTGTGAAGTGGAAAGGATGGGCTGCACAGCTCTGATCCTTAGAATAGGATAAAGATAAGATGTTATGCTTTCATAATCCATCTCATTAAGGAGTTCATCGAAAAGCGGCCCTAAATTTACAGAAATGGTGTTGCCGACCGGATTAGCAAAAGGATCTTTCTGCCCCTTCATAAATTTGGAGGTGTCGGCAGGATAGGTATCAATAACTGAGAATAGCCATTGTTTTACAATATCATCTTTGTTTCGCTCTAGTAAATTGTTCAGCCTCATATATCGAACACTCTCCTAAAATTGCATTTATAAAATAAGGTGACACCTGCGCTAATTTGATAGCGCTCAAAACAAATTAATAATAAAAACAAGCTGTAAGGCATATGAATCAAGCTCTTAAGTATTTTCTTATAAACAAATTACAAAATATTGTCAAGAATAAAAAAATAATATAAAACCCGTTTCCTGGAAAAAGATATGCCAAATAATCATTTAACTTATAGATAATACAAGCAAACCGCTTTCAGTGCTATTTTGTATGTAGTCCATGAAAATTTGTTTTTATATTATAAATAGGCTTGACATTAAAATGCTGGTAATATATTATGTAGTCCATAAATCATTAAGTGACCACATAATGCATCTGAGCTATAAAACTTCTAAGGCAATATTGTAGTCCAGGAGAGCAAGCCTTATCTCGATCTCGCTGTTGCGAATACTCTTTGGTATAG
>JAYEFW010000047.1:6733-13086 GCA_034658795.1 Thermodesulfobacteriota bacterium | reverse complement strand
CAAGTTAAAAGATGATGGCTATGTTATAGAATCTGCCCCGAAAAAGGGATATCTTCTCAGTAAAGCTTCAGATCCGATCACGGCTGATGAAATAAGGGAAGGTCTTTGCACCAAAGTTTTTGGCAGAAAAAATATTATTTGCCTGAAAGAAACTGATTCGACAAATACAAGGGCAAAAGAACTTGCAGCGCAGGGAGCCCCTGAAGGAACTTTGGTTATTGCGGAAAAACAGACAAAAGGAAGAGGCAGAAGAGGAAGAAACTGGTTTTCACCACCGGGAGGTGGAATTTATTTTTCTCTTATTCTAAGGCCGGCCATGCCGCCTGGTGAAACACCGAGAATAACGCTAATGACCGCCGTTGTTTTAGCGGAAACTCTGATTTCCCTTGTAAAATTAAATTTAAGAATCAAGTGGCCTAATGACATACTTGTAAATAGAAAGAAGCTGGCCGGCATTCTTACTGAGATCAGCACTGAAATGGATGCAGTAAATTATATCGTCGTTGGTCTTGGAATGAATGTAAACATGCAATTCGAAAATTTTCCCTCAGAAATAAAGAAAAAAGCCACCTCGATTTTAATAGAAACCGGAAAGCAGTTCCCAAGAGTCAGGTTTATTCAACACTATCTAATAATGTATGAAAAATACTATGACATGTTTAAGAAAAATGATTTTGAGCCAATAATGAAACGCTGGAAGGAGCTTGCAGATATAATAGGGAATCAAATCAAGGTTGATGTTTTAGGCAAAACTCATATTGGAAAAGTTATAGACGTTGATGATGACGGGGTATTAATATTGAAAGACGATCAGGGGAGGCTGCAAAGAATATTTTCAGGTGATGTAACCCTGGCAAGACAACTTCCTGCAAGTTCATTGTAGTACAAAGCTTTTTCTTTGCGGCCACGCTTCAGGCAGCCATTGGCATATATGTCGCACTTTTCTTTCAGAACTTTTATAGCTGCCTTCTCCTGCTCATCTGTCAACAGGTTGCTTTCAATTATTTTTTTTAAAGACTGAATCCTGTACCTGTCAAGGCCGGAACATCTCGAAAGCTGGTCAGCATGCCCGCCCCTTTTTATTATCTGTGGAGTATCTATAAGATATACAGGGTATCTACAGCTTATCCTGAGCCACATATCATAGTCCTCACAGGCTGGCAGGGTTTCTTCAAACATGCCTGTTTTTTCAAAAAGGCTGCGCTTTATCATTACTGCAGAAGGGCTGACAAGACACAGATAAAGTGAAGGTTCAAAAATATCTCCGGCCAACTTCCTGTGCCGCTTTTTAGGATTGACCCTGATGCCGTTTCTTATCCATTTCTCTTCTGTCTGGCAAATCAGAGCATCAGGGTTTGCATTGAAAAAATCAACTTGCGTTGACAGTTTTTGCGAAAGCCAGAGATCGTCTGAATCCAAAAAAGCAATAAACCGCCCTGATGCCGAAACAATGCCTCTGTTTCTTGCAGAGCTTACTCCTTTGTTTTCCTGCATTAAGACAACAATATCTTTTTTGTATGAACTTAGAATATCCTGAGTGTTGTCAGTTGACCCGTCATCTATAATAATGAGTTCAAAATCCGTAAAATCCTGGGCTAGCACAGAATCTATAGCGTCTTTAAGTATCCAGCCGCGATTATATGTGGGGATTATTACGCTTACCAGTGGATTGCCTCTTTTCTTGCACATTCTCACAATGCTTAGGGCTCAAGATATGTTATCGTAACTGCGGACAAGAACTTCTCTTGGTTTTACACCATCTGAAGGGCCGACAACCCCCTCTTTCTCCATTATTTCTATAATTCGTGCGGCCCTGTTATATCCTATGCGCAAATGGCGCTGTATCATGGATATGGAGGCCTGGCCTGTGTTAGTAATAAGCGCTATAGCTTCATCATATTTTTCGTCATATTCAAGATCTTCAGATGAGGCTTTTTCTTTTTCAGATTCAGTTATTACTGCATGATCATATTCCGGGGTTTCCTGTTCTTTCAAAAACTCAGTTATTCCGGCAATCTCTTTTTCTGAAATGTATGCACCATGTATGCGCTGAAGCTTGGCTGTTCCCGGAGGCAAAAAAAGCATATCTCCATTTCCTAGAAGACTTTCTGCTCCATTTGTATCAATTATTGTCCTTGAATCTGTTTTGGAAGAAACCTGGAAGGAAAGACGTGTCGGGAAATTAGCCTTTATTATTCCTGTAAGTACATCCACTGAAGGTCTTTGGGTCGCAAGTATCAGATGTATGCCTGCAGCCCTTGCCATTTGCGCGAGCCGTGTCAAAGCAACCTCAACGTCTCTGGAAGCAACCATCATCAAATCAGCCAGCTCATCAATAATTATAACAATATATGGTAGTTTTTCATGACCATTTTCTTCTTTTGTTTTTTCCTTAGCTGTTTTTTGATTATATTGTTTTATATTTTTCATTTTCTTTTCTGAAAGCAACTTATATCTATTTTCCATTTCATGTACAGCCCAGAAAAGAGCATTGGTTGCTTTTTTTA
Source organism: Thermodesulfobacteriota bacterium (assembly GCA_034658795.1). Taxonomy (GTDB): domain Bacteria; phylum Desulfobacterota; class Desulfobacteria; order Desulfobacterales; family ETH-SRB1; genus B13-G4. Next base: position 10,579 of record JAYEFW010000047.1, on the reverse strand, counting down.
CATCTGTAACCACAGGAGTAATAAGATGTGGAATCCCATCATAGTTTGAAAGTTCAATCCTTTTCGGATCTATCATAATGAGCTTTACTTCATCCGGATTTGCTTTGAACAATAAACTGCAAATCATAGCATTCAGAGCTACACTCTTGCCTGTGCCGGTTGCGCCTGCAATTAAAAGATGCGGCATTTTATCCAGTTCCGCTGCTACCGCGTTCCCTATTATATCTTTGCCAAGACAGATTGTAAGCTTTGACTTTGATTTTTCAAAGTTATTTGAAATAATAATATCTTTTAGTCTTACTGTTTCTCTTGTCTCATTAGGCAGCTCAATACCGATAGCCGCTTTCCCCGGGATCGGTGCCACAATCCTGATGCTTGTCGAGCGAAGAGCGAGAGCAAGATCGTCAGTAAGTCCGACTATTTTGCTAATCTTTATCCCGGGGGCAGGCTCATATTCAAAGGTCGTAATAACAGGGCCCGGCAATATGGTTACGACTTTCCCTTGCACGTTGAAATCTTCAAGTTTCTTTTCAAGCAGTTTCGACTGCATTCTTAGATTTTTATCATCAGCAGAAGCAGAGCTTATTTCAGGATTTTCAAGCAGATTAACAGACGGGAGTTGAAACCCTTTTTCAGCTTTCATGAACTCAAATACATCCTGTTTTGGAGCAGGTCCTTCCCTGATCGGTTTGGACTCTTTTGCCCTTATCTTTATTTCGCGATCTTTTTTTTTGATAGACTCTTTTTTTATTTTTGATCGGTTTTTGGCTTTTTCTCTTCGCTCTTTCAATATTACTATTAATTTTTTTGTGCTTTTTACTGCATTTATAATCAGCTTCCAGGATCGTTTCAAAAAGATGATCAAAGAAAAACCAGTGGCCATGATAAAACCCATAAGCCACATAAGGATAAGTATAACAGCGCCGCCTGTATGATTTGTATATTTGATAAGGAATGATTTGATGGGGGTGCCTATTATGCCGCCGGATGAAAATTTGCTTCCGAAAATCATGAAGTGGTTTTGCTGGAATGCAAGAAGGCTTCCGGTAGAAATAATAAGAATAATTCCACCAACTATTATCAGAATAATAGCTTTTTCATGGTAGTCACCAAAAAAATGTGCGCTGGATAAAAGAAATAATATCGGTATCCAGAACGCCCCAAGTCCAAACAGCCCAATTAAAATACCCGAAACATGGGCTCCAAATATGCCGAACAGGTTGTAAACATCACCTGCCGCTTTTGCATTATGAACTGAGGGATCTTCAGGGCTGTATGACAAAAGACTGCCCAGTGTGAAAATTAATAGAAAAAAAAGGAAAATGCCGATAATTTCTTTGCGCATAATTTTTTTTAAAACAAAATACTATATATTGAACCCTAATCCCTAATCCCTAATCCCTAATCCCTAATCCCTAATCCCTGATCCCTGATCCCTGATCCCTGCTTTTACACCTCTATAATAAAAGGTAGTATAATCGGACGACGTCCTATTGTAAAATAAAAATACTTCTTTAGAGCCGGTTGTATCTGAGATCTGATTTTATCAATTCTGTCAGGGACATCAGGGCCTGTTTCTTCTAAAATTTCAAGTATTACGCACTTTGCGTCTTCGAGAAGATGTCCTTTTTCCATCTCAAATACAAAACCATGTGAAACAATTTCCGGGCCATACACAATTATTCCTGTCTCTTCGTCAAAAACCATGTTAACTACAACAAAACCATCTCTTGATAGCATACGTCTTTCTTTTAGTACACTTCTCCCGACATCACCGACTCCTTTCCCGTCAATAAGCACTCTGCCGGTCATAATTTTGTCAAGAACTTTCCCTCCATTTTCATCAAATTCAATTACCTGGCCGTCTTCAGCGAGAAGTATTTTGTTTTTTGAGATCCCAACCTGTTCGGCAAGCCGAGAGTGTAGAATCAGGTGCCGGTATTCACCGTGTATCGGAATGAAATGTTCGGGCTTAGTAATGTTTATCATTAGTTTTAATTCTTCTTGAAAAGCATGGCCTGATACATGAATGGCCGAAATCTTTTCATAAATAACGTCAGCGCCTTTTCTGTAAAGATTGTTTATAATACTTGAAATAGCTTTTTCGTTTCCGGGAATGAATTTTGACGAGAAGATGACAGTATCGCCTTCCTTGATTTTTATTTGTTTATGGATGCCTCTGGACATACGGGCAAGGGCCGACATGGGTTCACCCTGGCTGCCGGTTGTTATTATTATTATTTCATCGTCTTTAAAGTCATCGATTTGTTTAATATCAATTTCCATTTTTTCAGGAATATGGATGTATCCAAGATCTTTAGCAATATTTGTGCTAACCTCTATACTTCTGCCGTTAATCAGCACTTTACTGCCTTTTGACTTTGCAATATTAACTATTTGCTGTATTCTCGCGACATTTGAAGCAAAAAGAGCTACAATTATACGTCCCTTGCTTTCAATTATTATCTTTGCCAGAGATTCTCCTATTTCCTTGTCGGATATAGTATATCCTTCCTTTTCCACATTTGTGGAGTCTGACAGCAGCGCAAGGACTCCTTCATCTCCACACCTGGCAAACTTATTCAGATCCGTCATTACGCCATCCACCGGCGTATGGCTGATTTTAAAATCCCCTGTGTGCACAATAAGCCCATAAGGTGTTTTAACGGCAATTCCTATGCCATCCACAACGCTGTGGCTTACCCGGATAAACTCAAGCTCAAAAATTCCTATTTTAAGTTTTTTTCTATGAGAAATTTCATTGAGAGAAGTTGATGAAAGAAGACCATGTTCTTCAAGTTTGTGCCTTACTATTCCAAGCGTAAAACGAGTTCCAAAAACCGGAACATTTATTTCTTTAAGCAGATAGGGCAGGGCTCCGATATGATCTTCATGAGCATGGGTTAAAACAATTCCTGAAACTTTGGACCTGTTTTCTTTCAGGTAATTAAAATCCGGTATAACATAGTCAACGCCAAGCATATAATCTTCAGGGAACATAAGACCTGCATCAACAACAAAAATAGTATCCCCGTATTCAAAGACCATCATATTAAGGCCGATTTCTCCCAGACCGCCCAAAGGAATTATTTTCAATTTCACAATTTACCTCTTTTCCCCTTCTCAAAAGATTCGCAAATGATATTTCTTACTTTTTCCAGAAGCTCGTCTTTACTTTTTCTATTATAATTTTTTGTTTCAATTGGTTCTTTGATTTCTATAGTAACATTACCTGGTTTGATAATGATTTTATCCTTAGACATGATAGGCCATGTTCCATGTATTATTACAGGAACTATCGGAACTCCGGATTCCACTGCTAAAACAAACCCACCTTTTTTAAATGAACTGATATTACCGTCTTTGCTGCGTGTACCCTCAGGATAGATTAATACCGAAACCCCTTCCCGAATATTTTTTGCAGCCTTTTTTAAGCTTTTAAAAGCAGCTCTGCGATTTGATCTGTCAATATTAATATGCCCAATCCTGTGCATCGCGTAACCGAAAATCGGTATCTTGAAAAGTTCTGCTTTTGCAACCCATCTGAACTTAAAAGGAAGATAAGCCAGAGCAACGGGAATATCAAAGTTGCTCTGGTGGTTAGACATGTATATATAAGACCTGTCAGGTCGTAAGTTGTAAACGCCATCGACGGTTACTTTAATGCGACTGACGGCAAGTACAAATTTTGCCCATGTTTTTGTACAATTATAAGCCAGATCGCTATTTTTATTTATAAAAGATGCAAGTATGGTTAGGCTGCTGAAGAAGACTGTAGCAGGAAGAGCAAATATTGCAATAATCAGGGTTCGTATCATATATAGTAATAGTTCACGGTCGTCGGTT
>JAYEFW010000047.1:0-6633 GCA_034658795.1 Thermodesulfobacteriota bacterium | reverse complement strand
TGAACCGTCACCTAAGTCGTTATTTCCAGTTTTTCGAATATTGTATCAGCAAATTTAATAATCCAGTTGCGCTGGGATTCAGTAGCATAGCTTGTACAATTGCATTTTATTGTACTCCTGGATCTTACAAGAAGTTCACAAGATACACGGTCATGTTCTATATCGATTGCAAAATAAAATGGCCGGCATTCCTTATGTTTAGACTGAATGTCAGTCAGGATGTTTTCATCAAGCTGTATCCAGTATATTCCATCCATCTTTGAAGAGCCGACATTCTCATCCAGATAAGTCTTAATCTTTTCGTATTCTCCGAGCCTTAGTTCGTCAATAATATATTGTTTCATAATATTTTAAAATTAGCACAGATTATTTGGGCACGCAACCTTAAATCCTGCAAGTATCGAGTTTGCCGCATTTTGTGTTTCATGTATATCTGGAACAGGACTTGATCAACATGAAAGACTTGATCCATGTTGCCGCCGCCTGTTCGCACGAAGTACAAAAAGTCAGGGCAGGCAAATGCATAATTATCGGGTTTATTGATAATTCCGTTGAAAGAACAGCAATTACCAGAAAAAGGAGCGCCAAATACTTCGTGACAGTCTTTTCCCAGAACATCTTTTTAATTCTTTCAGCTTCATGGAAAGATTATCACCAATTTTGTTTAATATTCAAGGAGTAGTTTTGCCCTTTTTCAGAGCTGGTCAGCAGTAAGCTCTCAGATATTAATAAAGCTATAGAGATCAGATAGTTAAATGGTTTCACATCTTCATATTAAAACAATTACTCATTTGTTCAAACCCTGCAATAGCTATGGCAATTTGATCCAACTGTTTTAAATATACAATAAAGTTCAATAGATAAAGATTGTTTGCCGCTATTACTTGCCACAAGCAAAACTTTTTTAGATACGAGTAATTCGGTGCGCTTTTCCTGAAGAAAAGCCTCTAACCACTTCATTTGTTTGATGTTTTTAAGATATTGAGAACTTACTACTGTTCAGTTCAGAAAAAGAAATTGAGGAGCCTCTTGTTGAAGTGAAAAGGAAAAGGGGAAAGGTGGAATGTAATTAATATGTTAAGTTAGGAACGTGGACGAATTAACTTCCCCAACTATGCATCACAGTTTCAGGCCGCCTTTGTCCGGTCTCAAATCACAAACATATTGAAATAGCTCGCTATTCCTTCAACTTTTGTGATCTGAAATCGAACAAATTCGACCCAAATCTATGCGCCTACTTGAGGAAATTAATTCGTCCACGTTCCTTATCCAGATTTGGACGTGCTGCTGAAGAATTAAAACCGACTGAATTTATTATTTGACATATTAATTAGATTCATATATGAATAAAAAAACTCTATTTCAGCAATTCCCGATTGCAGTCGAAATGCCTTAAAATAGCGAAGTAAGGATTTTGCTTTTCGTAAACTTTTTCTTGAATTTAGTCCAAAACCAGCGACTTTTCTATCATTCTTTTTACCACATTTTTTATATGAGCATGACAAACCCTATCTACAGGAGAAAATGTCATGACCAGAAAAAATAAAAAGAAAGAGCAGTGGACTGAAGAAAAAAGTAAATTTCCCTCAAAAGATAAATTGGGAAAACATCTCAACGCAGATGCTTTGATGTCGTCCTTTGCTATGTTTTCTCTCAAGGATCCTTCATCGCTAAAAGTTGATGAAAGAAGAAAAGAAGAGGCTGAATCTCAAAATTTAAAAAGCATCTACGGCATCAAGTACATTCCCAGTGATTCCAAAATTCGTAAAATCTGTGACAAAATAGACCCAAAGAAATATCTATCTCCAATATTTAAAGTTCCTTTCCGGCATCTCCAGCGTGGTAAGTTATTGGAACAAATGGTTTTTTATAAAGAGCATTACCTTTAAAAAATCAGTACTCCATATTGTATAAAATTTAAGAAGGAAGACAGAGTAGGATGGATCTTATAAGTAGTGAAGCCTTGGTTGGCCTAAGAAGTGTTCTGGAAGAGATGATACCCGAGGTCACTAATCCGGCACATGAACCAACACTGGTATTTAATGCCACATGTATTGCTCCCATCGGTTTGGGCGGCTTTATTGCAGTAAACGACGATCCAAAAGGTTCCATATATGGGAGGCGCATCAAGACCAATGCGGCAATAACAGTTAAAGCGTCTAATGAAGATCAACTCAGTAATGTTGTTGACAATCTTACTGAAAATTTCTTAACGCAAGACCGCCAAACGCTTGTTCAAAATGGTCTTTACCGTATCGTTCTGAATGACTTTGGTCCGGTAACAATGATAGGCCACGGAGGCAGTGAGGTTTCTGCGCGCGATGTTAACTTTAGCGTATTTTATGAATACGTAAAACTGCCTGATGCCGCTGAAGGTGTGATGCATGATATCCCGCTTGATTTCGATTTAGACTTAAGTGAAGGCGGTGCAAAGTTTTGCATCAATACCGGTTTTGATGAAAATTTTTTAGACTTGTTTGATGTTGTTGATGACCCACTGGCCACTCAAGGTGGTACCTCTAACTGGCAGTATAATGCCAATGAATTTCGTATTGAACAGCTCGCTAATATCCGCGGCGGTGGCTTAGTACCCACGTCGAATAAAGCTGGTGCTTATCTACTACTTAAGCAAACTGCGCAACGACCGTTGGTGCAGAATTTTATTCTAAGTGCTGAATTGGAGTCCGGTGATCCCGATGGTATCGGTTTTGTTTTTCGTTTCCAGGACACAGAAAATTTCTATTACTTTTTAATGTCCTCGCGTCATAGCTATCGGTTAATGGGTAAAAAAGTCAACGGTGTATTTAGCTTTCTTGATACACAGGGATTGGACGATACACAGGGTTTCAATACTGATGAACAGTATCAAGTAAAGCTCATTGTGCAAGATTCCACGTTTACTGTATTCATTGACAATGATCTTGCATTGCAAGGTGAAGATGGTTCTATTACGGAAGCGGGTAGAGTAGGGTTTGCGTGTCACAGCAATAATCAGGCATATTTTTATCGTATTAAGTTGGTTCATTTTCAAAGTTAGCAGGGTAAGCAGCACTAATAAAGGAGGACGAGTCCATGGCAGAAGACCAATTTGCAGAACAAATTATTCCAGGCACGTATATACGGGTGCAAGCTGAAGCCCTGATTAGTGCTGGAGGAATTTCATCCGGTAACATTGGTATTGTGGGAACGGCTAGTGAAGGTAATGACGAAACCCACAATCTATCGGATTGGGATACAGCCCGAACCACTTTAGGAATATACGATGCTTATGATAGTGGTTCCGGAACATTAAACCTAACGCGTAGCATCGAACTGTTATTTAGAAACGGAGCGCGAACGATTTATGCCCATTCGTTGGCGGCGGGTGCATCGCAAGCTGATTTCAGTGACGCTTTCGATGAGGTCATTAAAGAAAATGTAAATATCTTAGTGACGCCGGAACTGACAACAGATCAAGCAAAAGCGGTGCTGGGTAGTGTCGCCGACAGTGCGGAAACTAATGGCAAAGATGTGATTGCGGTTATCGGATCTGATCAATCGGCAGCCCCCGACATTGCCGGACAGGTGACGTCCAATAAACGGGTGATTATGACCGCGCCCGGTATATACGCCTATGATGCCGCAGGTGAGGCTGAAGTTGTGCTAAATGGCCGCTATACAGCCGCAGCGTTAGCAGGCTTAATAAGTAGCTTGGCAGTACAAACAAGCCCCACCAATAAGGTGCTGTCAGGTGTCACCAAGTTAGAACAAAAATTTTCATATGGTGAGTTAAAAGATCTTCTAAATGGTGGTGTTGCTGCTTTAGAAGATCGTCGAGGAATACGTGTTGTCCGCGGGTTAACAACTCAAGCAGCAGATAATGGTGCCTTCAGCCAAATTACCACCCGTCGCATCACTGATTTTGCAAAAGCTGGAATAAGGCAAGTGAGTAATCCATTTATCGGCAGACTTAATAACCAACGTGTGCGTGCAGCATTACAGGGTGCTATTGATGGATTTTTAACAACCATGATTCAAGATGAATCACTAACAAATTATACCCTTGAGGTTACAGCTACACGTCAAGATGAAATTGCTGGGCGGGCTATTGTCAATGTTGCAATGCAACCCACCTTCAGTATTGATTATATTCGCGTAACCCTGGCACTTTCTTAAGGAGGCAACAAACATGGCAAATACAAGTGTATTCACTGGAGCTGATGGGTCTATAACACTTTCTACACCAGAAGGAACCGAAGGTGAGAAAGCGCAGGAAGTGATTGATGAATATGAAGTGATCAGCGTTGGCCGAGTGCAAAATGTAAATGTTGAAGTGCATTCTGACGTAAAAGCGTTTCACGAAATAGGTCAGCGTTATGCCACCGAGCTTCGCCCTGGTAATGTTAGTATTAGAGGGAATATCGGACGTGCATATATCAATGGGGCTATGCTCAAGCTGTTACTTGGTGAAGCCTCAACAAGCCGACCTGCATCGAGTTGGGCGCAACCATCATTTAACATTACTATGATGGTCGAAAATGCCGCTAATCCAGACGTGAATAATAATGTGACATTGCACGGTGTTAAGTTGGATAGTTGGAATTACAGCATGCCGGAAGATGACTTCTTAATGGAGTCTATTGGCTTTCAAGCCCTGTATATGACAGTAGCAGATGCAGCGTAATGTTAAACGGTGAAGAACTATTAGCTGGTGGTACGCTGGATTTCGAAGTGGAAATTCCTGCCGATATCCTGCATCCGGCTGGACAGCAACAAGATGACACCCACGCCGGCAATACCGTGCGATTACGTCCACTCACAGTGCACGATCTGCAGCTCATTTCCCGTGCAGCCAAGGAAAGTGATTCCCTAATGGCGACATTAATGATTCAGCGTGCCCTGGTGGAACCGCAGATGAGCATAGCGCAGGTCAGTGCGATGCATATTGGGCTGGTTCAATACTTATTGCAACATGTCAACGAGATCAGTGGTATTACCGCAAGCCAAAAGCAGATCAATGAAGCTGCGGATGCACCTTTAATAAAAGCAGCTTTTGTGTTGGCTAAAGAGTTCGGTTGGACACCGCAACAGGTGAACGAGCTGACATTGGGGCAAGTGTTACTCAATCTGCAGATGTTGAGAGGTAAACACGACCTTGAAGCAAAACAGTGATCAGGCAGAAAATTTGCGACAGGCACTTAAGTCTTTTAGAGACGCGATTGACGCGCTTTTTTATCCCCTTCCCAGTGCTTTGGAAAACATTGTTTTAGCGGAAAGGCTAATCGAGGATTTCAATGTCAGTCAACCATTGGTGGGTTTTACGCCTTTTGATGCGTTAAAGTCCGAAGCCAATATTGATATAGCGAATAACGCAACAAAAGACAAAACACCTAAACGTTATCGCAACACCGATTTGGAACGGCATCAATCAACGAAATCAAGAGGCAAGATAACAGAGGCAAATACAACACAGACAATGAAAGTAAAGCAGGATCGGGAAATTGATCAATTGAGAGTCAATACGTCTAAAAACGACAGCAGTGGCAACATTGTTGCGATGAATGATGCGGCTCCATCGACTTCTCGTGTGCAGCAGTTCGCAGTTCGTGATACAACTTCAGAAACATCGGCAAAACACATTAATAAACAAATACGACAAAATTTGGGATTCAGTGAGTTGAATACAACAACACCTATTTTAGCGTTGCCCATAGAACCGTTGCCGGCTTCAGTTGATCCCAACCAAATCCCGGCGCAAGATAGTGACGCTGTCGAAAATACGTTGGTTGTCGTGGATAACTTGGTGCAGCAGATTTTAGATGATGAGCATCAAACTTATGCTAAACAGAAAAAAGTCGATTCCAGCTTGAACCGCCGAAGTTTAGATAAACGCGCTGATAAACGACTGCAAAAGGAAAGCATTTTGTCAACTAATTCGCCTTTTTTAGGCATAAAACCATTGCCTGCTGTGCCACAAGGCGAAACGTTTAGTCATACAGAACAGGGAAACCATCCACGAAGGAAAAACAAGCAAGCCAACAGTTACTATAGTGGGGCAGAAGGAACGCGCGATAAAGAATTACACTTCAATAGTAGTAATAGCTACCAAGCCATATCAAACAGTCTTACCAAAATTGGAATTATCGCTGATGAAATACTCCAGTCACCAATAACGGGGCACGGAGCAAATATAAAGGTACAAAACATATCCAACGAAAGCAAAAATGACAGGGCGGCAAGCGATAATAGTGGCTTAAGTGCAAGTCATTTTAACACTATACATAATATGAAATTTCAACAAACAAAAGGGGACTTCCTATTAAACAAGCTTAGCAACGCGACTAACACAGTTTTAGATTATTCAATGTCAGCGAATTCCATAGATAAAGATGCTATTACCAGGTTAGTTAATGAAGTTCTTGTTGAACAAGCCAAGCGTCATGGAGTGGATTTGTCATGAATGTAAAGCCAGTATTGGGTGATTGGGAAATTCCGCGCATCCAGTCTATTCAATCGGTGGAAAAAAGAAATTTCGTTGAGCTGGATATTCCGGGTCGAGTTGGCAGCCTTTTTCAAGATATGAATACAGGTCCAACGCGCGTTGAGATTTGCGGTAGCTTGTATGGTGATGAGACACGTAATGAATTTTTAGAA
>JAYEFW010000046.1:0-5397 GCA_034658795.1 Thermodesulfobacteriota bacterium | reverse complement strand
TCAAATCTAAGAGCGATTTGGCCAACGCGTCTATCATTCATTCCATATTTTGAAGATGTTGAACTTGGGATCAGAGGGTTACAGGCTAATCTTCGATCAATTGTTGAAGAAAAAGCTATTGCGTTTCACCGATACAGTTTTAAAAAAGAAGGCAAACTTCATCAACTGAATTTGGGAAGATACCTCATCCTGTTCTCTTACTATCCAGCAATCGCGATCATGGCTTTAATACCGGCTTTGCTACTTTTTGAAATTGGTTTTTTCTGTCTTGTTCCTTCATTATGGCAGGAAAAAATTAGTGTTTACAGAAACCTGATTAAGGGCAACACTTGGAAAGCGATTAGTGCACGACGCAGACACAACCCTTCCAAAAGATTTTCAAGAATCGCTACACACTTCAGCTCTGGCATAAATCTTATTGATCTAAGAAGTCCGCTACTACAAAAAATAGTAGACGGACCACTCTACTTATACTGGGGTTTCACCAAAAGGAGAATAGGAAATTAGGGACGTAGGAACGGGAATACGGGACGTCGGAGCAGCCGACAAGGCTGCAATCCAGTTGGTGAAAGTCCAACCGTGTCAGTTGCTCGTGTCGAACACGTAGTGATGCCACATCTCGGGGCAGGTAACCAACCGAGCTATGCGTGGTGTAAACGGCCTAGCCGCCCTGAAGACTTAGTGCTTCAGCGGTGGGTGCAACTTGGGGGTCTATCGAGCATGGAGGCCTGAACATTAGCGAATGACTGCAGCTCCGAAATATGACCCCCTGTTGAAGTTGCATTACAGGGTTCGTTTGGTGTGCCGAGCTTGTCCCTCCTGTGGCGAGGCCGAAGCTTTCCGGGAAGAAACGGGTAAGTGCACCGGAAAGGCACTGCGGGGTAGGGGTCCAAGCAACCATGCAAGGATCGTAGAGATAATGTCGGGAAAGACCATCTGCCAGCAGGGACTGACAACAACCTGCAAAGACTTATCGAAATAGGGACAACTGAAGTCGATGAGAGGCATTTGGTTTGGCGCATGAGCCAGTATGAGCGATGAAGGAGGGGGTAACTCCCTCTGACGGGACGATAGACGTCTCGCCGTAAGAGGTAACACCTTGAGCGGGCAAAGGGGCTCTTGGCGCATAGCGGGCATCGAAGTGGCACAGCCTCGGACTCAGAACCGAATAAGCTGGTTACCGCCATTAAATGTCGAGCTATGAGTAAACCGATAACGCAAGGGGGCGTATGTGAGTTAGCACTTAAGTTTCGGTGTTATCAGGGAAGGCTCATGGGGAAAGCTATGGTCACCAACCGGACTCGGGAAATCCGACCGTCCGGGATGAAAACGGAGGCTTACGGAAACGTGAATCTTACACTGCGGGATAACACGACCGACAGGTAGTAGCTGCGTGCAGCGAGGCGTTAATGATTAAAGTCAACAGTGATTCCGGCAGTCGAGGGTTGTGTGCGCCGTACTTCTATCCAAACCGCCGGGTAACCGGTGCCTTTACCCGGAACAGGACGCAGGCAAGCTGCGCCTGTGACCGGCACCGAACCCAACGATATAAAATAAGGTATTTATGAATTCCTCAGAAAAACCCACAGGGAAACAACTTGTAGCCATGAAAAATCAGATTGTAGCTGGTTTTAGCGATTCAAATTGGCGTGAGTTAGGAACTTTAACGGAGACACTTGATATGATTCAAGGGCACTCTCGTTTGCTTAGGAGTCTAAGGCTGGGGTGATGAAAATTATGATGGACATGTTTTGATGGTTCTAAAAGACATGATAGATGCTGATCCACAAAATTATGAAATAATTCGTGATTATGTTTCGCGTCACTGTCTTGAGTCCAGTGAATTTGTCTCAAGCCATGATGAGGACCAGCGAAAAATAACTTTCTCTCCAACTGCGTTCAAAATTCCATATAAAAATCCTAATCCAGATTTGATTTCTGTAATGATGCCTTTTGAGTCAGCAATGAATAGCGTCTATGAAACGATTCAATCTGCTGCCAATGCAACAGGTTTCATATGTAAGCGCGCAGATGATATATGGGATGATTCGACAGTAATACAGGATGTTTTTTCCTTAATATTTGAATCCTATATAGTAGTCTGTGATTTTTCAGGAAAAAATGCGAATGTTTTTTATGAGGCAGGAATCGCGCACACTCTTGGAAAACATGTCGTTCCGATTACACAAAATCCTGATGACATTCCATTTGATCTGCGTCATCATCGTTATGCACGTTATCTGAATAATAATGAAGGTCGTGAAGCTCTTCAAAAAGACTTAAAAACACGTTTTCAAACACTTTGGGCAAAAAGGAAGAAGTTGCTTTGGTCATAACAACACCATGCACTGGATTCGCAGGGTCGGGCCGCTACGGCTCAATCGCAGTTTGGTGTTAACGTGCTTTAAAGAAGGCATCATCCAATGTCATTAACTTAAAAATATTTTGTCTAAGTATAGTACTTGACCGTCATTCCCGCGCAGGCGGGAATCCAATAATCCTGGCAACTTCGAGATTTCTGGATTCCCGTTTTCACGGGAATGACATATGAAAAACTAAGTTAATGACATTGAGGCATCATCCCCTGCTCCCCAGCGATGGTGAGCGATGGCCCCTGTATAAACTAGGAGCAAATCATGTCTCTTGTGCTAGATTACCAGAAGCGAAGCCTTGGCAAGGAAGAATTCTCATGTTTTGTGATAATGCCGTTCAATAATAAGCGAGATACAGTTTACCGGCGTGCAATTCGGCCAGCCGTTGAAAAGGCGGGCCTTAAATGTATTCGCGCAGATGAGCGGCTTAGCCCAACGCCGATACTATTCGATATCTATGATGCTATTTTGTCTGCTCGCGTTGTGCTAGCAGACATTAGTGAACCGAATGCAAATGTTTACTATGAACTTGGGATTGGGCATGCCTTGAAGCAACATGTGATTCTCCTTTGCGAAAAGGACGTAAAGCTTCCTTTCGACATCAGCGGTATTCGCCATATCTCTTATGAGTGGGGCATGGGTGGTGATGAAGCCCTGCAGAGCGCTCTTGAGCAGTTTTTGCAAGTAGTTCTTGCTGAACCAACTCAACGGCTTAGCGAAAGCAAGCACACTTTGGAAAGGGCCTATCGCATCTGGTCCAAAGCGCCTGTCGACACGCCAGGTGAGATCACTATTTCTCAAGAACAATTTGTCGAGGCAGTTCTTGAATGGGATGAGATTGACGTATCTGAAGAAGAAGCAGCTTATCTTGCTCATGGCGCAGCATATTATGGAAAACTAATGCGTGTAGTCGCCGAACGTGTTGCGACTAACAGGCGCGCTATTTCTGCCCTTGTTATTGAGGTTGCTGCAGGAACAACTATTCGAGTGCCTTGGCGGGCATCTGCCATGCTAGAGCACATGGGTCTTGAATTGGTAAGGGAAGAGTGCCGAGCGTACACCGGCATGATTCGCAACAATCTATTCCCTAATGCTTTCTTGAACGGAAAGACACAGCAGATGCTATCTAATGCGATTTCCGGAGGTAATCTCGATCAAAGAGATGTTAGCAAGCTGAGGTATGCTTTGAGGCAAATAGAAGGGGAGTTCGGAAAAGTATCCACAACACATAACCAGGCAAATGCAGCCGACGCAAAAAGCCGCGCGGCTGATTAGCGGCCGCTAGGTAATAAAAAATGTCAGAATATAGCTTCAGAACGAGATTTTATCGTTCTCCAACAGATACGTTAAACATTGATTCTTCTAAGTGGGAATTGCCACTTGCCGAGGAAGGTCGGTTTCTCGTTTTGTGCTCCAATAAAAAGGAAGACACTATACAAAATTCGACAACCATAGTGTTCAAGAGCGATGGATGGCCTTCAGAAAATGACGCTTTGAAAGCTGCAAACAAATACGTCAATGCTTTGATGTTAACACTTGCAAGGCTACGAATTGGGGCTGACTTTGGCAACCGAGGCCCTAAATCAGCATTTGCAAATGCAGGACTCGACATGATTGGAGCTAAAACTGGTTGCCGTGTTTTAAATGATGAACATGGGCTCATGTTTTATGAATCTGAACCTCTGCCTAAATTCGCAACGATGAGTGCAGATTTTCTCCGAGGAGTAAACCAAAACCATTTTGAACAAATATTTACGCACGCCATAAACTTTTCGAGGGATATCACAGAAAGAGAGAGGTTATCAATGAAGCTTTTCAATGCTTCATTTTTCCAAAAGTCTGCAGATTCTCGTTTTCTCGTATTGGTTATGGCGATTGAGGCTTTGCTTGAGCCCGCACCGCGAAGTCCCAGTGCGAGAGCACATGTTGAAAAGATGATTTCAGCTACCAAGGAAACTAACTCTCTTTCTCCAGAGGAAAAAAACTCTTTTATAGGTGCTCTTAAATGGCTCTTTAACGAGTCCATAAACCAGGCTGGGCGTAGGCTCGCACGAAGCCACCTTGGAGAACGCACTTATGCAAACAAAAGTGCCGAGTCATTCTTCTCATATTGTTACACTTTGAGGAGTAAACTTGTGCATGGAGCAAATCCTTTACCGTCTCAACAGGATATTGGAAGTGCTGTCGCCCAATTGGAAGTATTCGTATCAGATATTTTGTCCGGCGAGTTAAGGGGTATAGAGTTAACATGACAATCAGGAATTGGCCAACCAGCCAGTTAACTTGACCCGCGAGCACAGCCGGTCTTTTGTGGTTTTCCGCGCACCCGCCACACCAAGCGTATGTGTCAAGGTTAGGCGGGCAAGTTACTTCAATCGTTCCAAAATCTTGACATCATTTTCCTCCCCCCTTCGCTTCCAATCTATAATCCTTCCGAGGTTTCCGTATGTACGGAAACTCTTATCCTGGCACATCCCTTCCCTATGCCGTGCTCAAACCAAGTAAGCGTCATCCCGCTCCTTATACTTAAAGGGTAAACTTCTTGGCACAGTAGTATAATAACATAGTATAATCATCAACTTATCCAACATCCTCCCCATACCACCTGTCAAATGCGAAAAGGAATATCATGAATAGGACTCCGCTTTACAATTTAAGTAGTTCAGGAACACGGTTCGATAAGGCATGGAAAAATTCTTGCAAAGATGCTAAAATTAATTTAAAAACACTTTCACGATTTCAGAATGACCTCCATTAGAAATATGGTCCGCTCCGGAGTCCCCGAACGTGTAGCCATTATGATTTCAGGACATAAGACGAGTCCGCTGTCGAGTCTTGTATCATGTAATTTACCCGGATTTGCTGAGAAATTACAATTGTGAGGCCTAACAAATTGTTTTTCTTACTAAATGCCCCCGTAGCTCAGTGGATAGAGCATTGGATTCCTAATCCATGTGCCGCAAGTTCGATCCTTGCCGGGGGCACCAATGATTTCAAGAAACATCGCTTCAGCGGCGGCCGTTGG
>JAYEFW010000045.1:0-5440 GCA_034658795.1 Thermodesulfobacteriota bacterium | reverse complement strand
ATTGCATCAATATTAAGCAAATGCCCCATCTTAAGTCTTTTACACTCAAGATAAGCTTTGTTGTATTCATTAGGCTTTATTTCAATCGGTACCTGTTCAACAATACTCAGACCATATCCATCAAGTCCAACCATTTTCTTGGGATTGTTTGTAAGCAGCCTCATCTTCCTGACCCCAAGATCAACCAGAATCTGAGCGCCAATACCGTAATTTCTCATATCAGGCTTGAATCCGAGCTTTTCATTCGCCTCAACTGTATCAAGGCCCTGATCCTGAAGTGCGTATGCTTTCAACTTGTTCACAAGACCAATTCCCCGGCCCTCCTGCCTGATATAAAGAAGCACACCTGTGCCCTCTTCTTCTATCTTTTCCATTGCTTTATGAAGCTGGTCTCCGCAGTCGCATCTAAGTGAACCAAATATGTCCCCGGTCAGGCATTCCGAGTGCACTCTGACAAGCACCGGTTTTTCCGGATCGATTTCTCCCTTAATCAGGGCAATATGAAGCAAATCATCAATATCATTTTCATATACAATGGCCTTGAACTTACCTGCGTATAAAGTAGGTATAACTGTTTCTGCACCCCTATGCACAAAAGATTCTTTGCTCATACGGTATTCTATAAGATCTGCAATAGTACATATCCCGATACCATGTTTTTTACTGAATTCCTCAAGAGACGGCATTCTGGCCATAGTACCATCATTGTTCATTATTTCGCAAATAACACCGGCTGGCTTTAAACCTGCAATTGAAGCCAGATCAACAGACCCTTCTGTTTGACCCGACCTAACCATAACACCCCCATCTTTTGCTCTTAATGGAAATACATGTCCAGGCCTGACAAGATCGCCAGGTTTAGCACCATCTGCGACTGCTGTAAGAATCGTGGTAGCACGGTCTGCCGCAGAAATTCCTGTTGTTACACCGCGGCTCGCCTCTATTGATACAGTAAAACCTGTTTTAAATTGAGATGTATTATTATCAACCATAAGCGGAAGATTAAGCGCATCGAGCGCTTCACCTTTCATAGAGAGACATATCAGCCCTCGTCCATATTTTGCCATGAAATTAATGGCTTCAGGAGTAACTGCTTCAGCAGCCATCGTCAGATCACCTTCATTTTCACGGTCTTCGTCATCAACGAGAATAACCATTTGACCAGCCTTTATCTCCTGAATAGCTTTTTCAATACTAATAATCGACATTTTTTCTAATTTCTCCTGTTTATTTCATAGTAACCGTTCACGGTTAACAGTTAACGGTTGATCAAAACATAAAACAGTGAACCGTAAACGGTTAAAGAAAACCGGATTTCGCCAGAAATTGCTTATCAATAGACGATTTTCCAGTTTTTTGCTTTTTATCATCATTTTTTACAAATCGTTCAACATATTTTCCTATCATATCTGTTTCAATGTTAACAAGATCTCCAATCTTCTTGATGCCTACGTTAGTCAGCTTTGCAGTATGAGGAATTATGCTCACCTCAAAACTTATCTTATCACAATTATTTATGGTAAGGCTGATACCATCTACTGCAACCGAGCCCTTTTTGATCATATAAGGAGATAAGGATTCAGACACCTCAAACGTAAATATTATGGCATTCCCTAATGTCTTTATGCTTTTTACCGAGCCCGTTCCATCTATATGTCCTGAAACAAGGTGGCCGTCTATACGATCGGAAAAACGGAGTGCGCGCTCAAGATTAACACGACCTCCGATCTTTGCTCTGCCGAATGTTGTCCTGGAAAGGGTTTCAGGTGACACATCAACCTCAAAGCTTTTCCCCTCAATCACAACAGCCGTCAGGCAGGCACCGCTAACTGCAATGCTGTCTCCTGTTTTAGTTTGGTCAAGGGGGTAATCAGCTTCAACTGTAAAACGCTTACCCTGTCCTGAAGGACGAATTTTTGTAATAGTGCCGAGTCCTTCTATTATTCCTGTAAACATATAGTCATCCGGTACTTGGGCATGGCTCTAACTTCGACCACTGTCCTATGTTAAACCTAAATCGAGCGCTCACGGAACGTTGAAATTAGAAATTGAGCATTCATATTTCTGTACTGTTCTTTCCAATTTCAAGTTTCAAGCCGTGAACCGACAACCGTAAACCGTTACTTAATATATCCTTCGATCATTACATCATCACCAAAACGGTGAACATTTATATTCTTGACTGGAATGCAATTTTTCATTAAATCAGGTCCTGGCCCCATGCACATGGGGATACCATCATCTCCTCCAAGAATTTTTGGAGCATAAAAAAATATTGCCTTATCAACTATTCCCGCGGAAAGCGCAGATGCATTAACCCGGCTTCCGCCTTCAATCAGCAGACTTGTTATCCCCAGAGTCCCAAGTTGTACCATAAGTGAAGCAAGATCTATAAGGCCGTCCCTTAACGGAGCTTCAATAATTTTAGCGCCTTTTTTTTCTATTCTGTTTTTTTTATCTTCCGAAACGGAACTACAAGTTATTATAATTGTATCGGAATCAGAATCAAGCTGCAATACCCTGGCCTCCTCAGATATAGAAAGGTTGGTATCAAGTATTATTCTGGCAGGGTCCAAACCATTTATATCGTCCAAACGGGTGGTCAAGCTGGGATTGTCAATTTTAACGGTATTAACACCGACCATAATTGCATCTGCAGCATGACGAAGCTTATGGACAAATCTTCTTGATTCTTCACCTGAAACCCATCTGGCATCACCTGTTCTGGTTGCAATACGTCCATCCAAAGTAGCCGCACATTTTAAAGTTACAAACGGAGAACCGGTTTCGACAAATTTTATAAAAGCCTCATTTAGTTTTTTTGCTTCATCCTCACAAATTCCAAGAGTAACATCTATGCCTTTATTTTTTAAATAATCTATACCGCCTCCCTTAACATTGGGATTTGGGTCTTTCATTGCAATGACTACTCTCTTTATGCCGGCCTCTGCAATTTTTAAAGTGCATGGTAGAGTACGGCCAGTATGATTGCATGGCTCAAGTGTAACATAAAGAGTCCCGCCTGATGCTAAGCTCTTTGCATCATTAATGGCATTGATTTCCGCATGAGCTTTGCCGACAGCTTTATGGTATCCCTTACCAGCAATTTTGCCGTCTTTAATAATAACCGCTCCGACCATGGGGTTCGGCGATGTAAAGCCCAATCCCTTCTCGGCAAGCTCAAGTGCCATTTTCATGAAATATTTATCGTCCATAATACTTAAAACTTCTTAACTATCTAATAAGGCGTACAACAAGTACGCCTTATTCACCAGGATTCGTTCATTCCTTATCTGTAGTTTATATCTATTTTTTATAAACCTACTGTTTGCTTAGAAGGTTCTTCAGCTCAGAAACAAAATCATTTACATCTTTGAATTCTCTGTAAACCGATGCAAACCTGACATATGCGACATCATCTATCTCATGTAGCTTTGCCATAACCCTTTCGCCGATAGTTGATGAAGGGATTTCTTTTTCACCGGTTTCTCTAAGATCTTGCTCCAGATCTTCAATAAACTCCTCAATGACATTAATGCTGATGTTGCGTTTTTCGCAGGCTCTCTTCATGCCCGCACCTACATTCTCCCTGTTGAAAACCTCTCGGCGTCCATCCTTCTTGATAATCATAATAGGAATTTCTTCAATATGTTCGTAGGTAGTAAAACGCCTGCTGCATTCAATACACTCTCGGCGTCTTCGTATTACATTACCGTCCCTGCTTAATCTTGAATCTATAACCTTGTTGTTGATTTCTCCACAAAATGGACACTTCATGAATTTTCCCTGTATTTTATTAGTTCAACATTTGCTTCTTTAAGCATCCCTATTGACATGGCATCCGGATATCCCGAATGATAATAGATTTTAGTAATGCCGGCATTTATTAGCATTTTAGCACATATTAAACATGGCTGATTAGTACAGAAAAGCGTTGCATCTTTTATAGAAACGCCATGTAATGCAGCCTGAATAATAGCATTTTGCTCTGCATGGATGCCACGACACAGCTCATGCCTTTCACCAGATGCTATGTTCAATTTTTCACGAAGACAGCCAATGTCAAGACAGTGCTTAAGCCCGGAAGGGGCTCCGTTATATCCGGTAGATAGTATTCTTTTATCCTTAACGAGCAAAGCACCAACCGCTCGTCTGCGACACGTTGAACGTTTTGCAACAAGGTGGGCAATATCCATAAAATAGGTTTCCCATGAAGGTCGCGTACGATTATCTGACATTTTATTATCTGAAATGTTATTATCTGTTTATCTGAAAGTCTATATACGCCATAAAGCATCATTCTGCAATCTGTTGCTAATTAATAATCGGAAAATTATTACAAAGCCTGCCGGTCTTATGTCTGGCAGTATCAATTACCTTGTCATTATTATGATTTTTGAGAACATCAATAATGATTTCCGCAATAATTTCCATCTCAGGCTCTTTCATACCTCTTGTAGTTATAGCAGGTGTACCTAATCTTATACCACTTGTTACAAAAGGACTTAACTTTTCAAAAGGTATGGAATTTTTGTTGACCGTAATGCCCGCTCGGCCCAATACTTCTTCAGCATCTTTTCCAGTGATGTTGAAATTTCTCAAATCAGCAAGCACCATGTGGTTATCCGTGCCATCAGATATAAGCTTTAGGCCGCTTTTCATCAGATTTTCTGCAAGAGCATTTGCATTTTTTACTACATTAATCTGATATGTCCTGAAAGCTTCACCAAGGGCTTCCTTAAAGGCAACCGCTTTGGCCGCAATGACATGCATCATTGGTCCGCCCTGTATCCCAGGGAAAACCTGTTTGTTCAACTTAGTACCGTAGTCTGTTTTGGCTAATATTAACCCGCCCCTGGGTCCTCTGAGGGTTTTGTGGGTTGTGGAAGTTACAACATCAGCAAATGGAATAGGAGATGGATGAACTCCCGCTGCAACCAATCCGGCTATATGAGCCATATCTACAACGAGATAAGCGCCGACTGATTCAGAAATTTCAGCAAATTTTTTAAAATCTATTATACGCGGATAGGCACTTGCACCGGCAATAATCATCTTTGGTCTATGTTTTTTCGCCAGTAAAGCTACTTCTTCATAGTCGATTCTTCCTGTATCTTTTTTTACTCCATAGTGAACAAAATTATAAAGTCTGCCTGAAAAACTTACAGGACTTCCGTGAGTAAGGTGCCCGCCATGAGAGAGAGCCATGCCAAGAACGGTATCGCCTGGATTTAAAAGTGCAAAATATACCGCCATATTGGCCTGGGACCCTGAATGAGGCTGTACATTGGAATAAGCTGCCTTGAAAAGTTTTTTAGCTCTTTTGACGGCCAGTCTTTCGGCAACATCAACGTATTCACAACCTCCATAATAGCGCTTATCGGGATATCCTTCAGCATATTTATTCGTTAGCACACTGCCCTGAACAGCCATAACCGCC
>JAYEFW010000044.1:3655-5484 GCA_034658795.1 Thermodesulfobacteriota bacterium | reverse complement strand
ATGAGCTGGGCCCTGTGGTTCGTGTTAAAAATACCGTTCTTCTCATCTTTATCATCAGTTCCTTCATTATCGTTATCAGCACCATCTTTATTACCAAGCTGGTATTTGCAAGTTTGGAAAAAATGGGCATGGAAAAATTGCAGCTTAGGGAGCAGCTTGTTCGCTCTGATAGATTAGCAGCCATCGGTAAATTAGCAAGCGGTATTGCTCACGAGATCAACAATCCCCTGGCTGTTATCTCTGAAAAGGCCGGCTGGATCGGAGACCTGCTGACCGAAGAGGATGTAAAAAATAGCCCTAATTACGATGAGCTGATCAAGTCTACCCAGGATATCAAAAAACATGTTCAGCGTGGGAAGAAAGTCATCAGTCGTCTTATGGGATTTGCCCGCAAGGAAGATGTGTCGCATAAAAGTGTAGATATAAACTCTGTCCTGGATGAAACACATGATTTCCTGAACAAAAAGGCAATGTTTCAAAATATAGCCTTAATGAAAGAATTCCAGCCTGATCTGCCAAGTATAATCACTGACGGAGCCCAATTACAACAGGTCTTCATCAACATAGTGAACAATGCTATAGATGCAATTAAGAAAGATGGCGTGATACGTCTCATTACAAAGGCGAAGGACGGAGGCGTTTTGGTCTCTATCGCTGATACGGGGCCGGGCATGCCGAAGGAAACTCAAAAAAAGATATTTGATCCGTTTTTTACGACTAAGCCGGTCGGCAAGGGCACTGGCCTTGGACTTTCCACCAGTTACGGTATAGTTGAAAAATTGGGCGGCCGGCTTACGGTCGAGAGCGAAATCGACAAGGGAACAACATTTCATATTACGTTGCCCCCAACTTGTCTTAAGGAGACGGAAGTCTGAGTTCAGAGGAATTAGTCGAGTAGTCGAGTGGGGAAATGGTATCAATTTGGGTAATAGTAAAAACGTGAAGCGATTAAGCTTGAACCGTAACAATAATATAAAGGAGATAGAAAATGGAGGAAATTCGGATGCTGTTGGTCGATGACGAGGACGACTTTAGAACAACTCTTGCTAACAGGCTGAAATTAAGAAAAATAGATATCACGGATGTAGCAAGCGGCAACGAGGCTATAGAACTGGTCAGGCAAAAGTCTTTTGATGTAGCTATTATAGACGTTAAGATGCCGGGAATCGACGGTATTGAAACCTTGAAGCAGATCAAGCAGCTCCAGCCGGACATAGAGATTGTTATGCTTACCGGACATGCCTCGATCGAATCCGGTATGGAAGCCATGAAATTAGGCGCTTATGATTATGTAATGAAACCTTGTGATATCGACGAACTGCTTATCAAAACGGGAGAGGCTTACCAGAACAAGCTGCTCAAGGAAAAAGAAAAATAAAAGAATTGCAGGGGATACTGTCAGGCTTGTGAAAATCTATAGTCCCCTGCAAATGTTCTTATATAATTTTTTCAATGACTCCTTCATCATAGAGTTTAAAAAAAGCATCTACAACATCAGGATCAAATTGGGTGACTCTTCCTTCTTTAATTGCCTTTATTATCTCGTTTTTCTTCATCTTTTTTCGGTAGGCTCTATCAGAGGCCAGGGCATCATAAACGTCTGCAACAGAAAGTATGCGTGCAAGCAATGGTATTTCTTTGTTTTTTAAACCATCAGGGTACCCTGTTCCATCAAAGCGCTCATGATGATGTTTTATTATCTGTTTTTCACTGTCCAGCAACCCTAACTGTCCTATTATGCTTGCGCCGATATTTGGATGCTCCTTGATAATATTAAGCTCTTCTTCAGTATAAGTTCCTGGTTTAAGCAGGATGGAGTCCCTTATTCC
>JAYEFW010000044.1:1993-3555 GCA_034658795.1 Thermodesulfobacteriota bacterium | reverse complement strand
TCTTTTAACATAGCGGTTCAACGGTTCCCACATCCTTAATAATTTGTCAAGTTTGACAATAAAGATATAAAATGATTGTTCTATATAAAACTATTTGTTATTACTTAAAAAATGGGGAAGTTATTTCGTCCCCGTTCCTAAGTAAAATTGTTTACGGTTGATCAAAACATAAAACTGTGAACCGACAACGGTAAACTGTATTCCGTGAACGCTTACCTTGTTTCTTATATAGGGGGGAGAATATTGCTTGCAAAAGTTTTAAGCAGCGCTGTTATCGGGATAGATGCATACCTGATTGAAGTCGAGGTTGATATAATGCAAGGTCTTCCTACTTTTACCACTGTGGGACTTCCTGAAGCTTCTGTAAAAGAAAGCAAAGAAAGAGTCAAATCTGCTATTAACAATTCAGGCTTCATTTTTCCTGATGACAGAATAACTGTCAATTTAGCACCGGCAAATATTAAAAAGGAAGGTACAGGTTTTGATTTGCCTATAGCATTAGGTATCTTAGCTGCAACTAACATTATTCCCCAGGAAGTTATTTCCAACTACCTCATTTTAGGCGAACTCTCTTTGGATGGTCGTATTAAGTCTGTAAAAGGCTCACTTCCTATGGCTATAGCGGCAAAAACAGCAAACTATGAAGGGATAATTGTTCCTTACGATAATGGCAGGGAAGCATCTGTAGTAAAAGGGATTCCGGTTTATCCTGTAAAAACCCTATCTCAGGTAGTAAATTTTTTTCGTGGATTCTCTCAAATTCCAGTCGAACCAACAGACATTTCCGCTATATTTGACGGGAATAACAAATTCGATGTGGATTTTTCCGAGGTAAAGGGCCAGGAGCATGTAAAAAGAGCTTTGGAAGTTGCAGCAGCAGGTGGCCACAACCTTATCATGATCGGGCCCCCGGGAGCCGGCAAGACTATGCTGGCAAAACGTCTTGCCAGCATACTACCTCCAATAACATTTGACGAATCCATTGAAACCACAAAAATATTCTCTGTAGTTGGAATGCTGACAAAAGGCCAGGCGCTAATTACAAAAAGACCTTTCAGGTCACCTCATCATACAATATCAGATGCAGGTTTAATAGGCGGCGGTCAGGTTCCAAGGCCGGGAGAGGTCAGTCTGGCGCATAATGGTGTACTTTTTCTGGATGAACTCTCGGAATTTAAAAAGCATGTATTAGAAGTTCTTCGACAGCCTTTAGAAGATCAAGCAGTAACTATTTCGCGCGCTTCTTCAACAATTACCTATCCTTCAAGTTTTATGCTGGTTGCTGCAATGAATCCATGTCCGTGTGGTTATTTTTCTGACCCAAAGCATGAATGCAGGTGTTCGTATCAACAGATCCACAAATATAGATCAAAAATTTCAGGCCCGCTTATGGACAGAATAGATATTCATGTGGAAGTGCCCGCCGTACCATACAGAGACCTCATGGAAAAATTCAATTCAGAGTCATCTGAAAATATCAGGACCCGGGTTTCAGCAGCCCGCAAACTTCAGTCTAAAAGATTTGCAAGATCAAAAATATACTGCAACGCTCAAATGAATTC
>JAYEFW010000044.1:0-1893 GCA_034658795.1 Thermodesulfobacteriota bacterium | reverse complement strand
TTTTAAGGGGTATATTATATATGAAAGAGGGAACGGTTAAATGGTATAGTGAGAAAAAAGGTTATGGTTTTATTGAAACTGAAAACGATGGGGAAATTTTTATGCACAGCAAGAGTATCAAAGACCATGGCTTTTTTGTATTGCAAAAATCCGATAAAGTAACATTTGAAATAAAGGAAACACGTCACGGATTACAGGCAGCCAATGTTAGAATAGTAAAATAAATTCTTTGGGGAAAAAGCTTAACAATCTTGATTTATTTTTTAAAGCGCGTGGTTGATGGCGGACCGGTTTCGTTCTTAGGGAAAGATCTATTTGTCAAAGTGGCAACAACCTGAAGTTTGAAACCATTAGATTTTTTTGAAAGGAGATTGTCGCTATGGCTAATGGAATTGTGAAATGGTTCAGTAACCAAAAAGGTTTTGGATTCATTGAACAGGAAGATGGTCCGGATGTATTTGTTCATCATTCAGGAATCAACACACCGGGGTTTAAATCCCTTAATGAGGGTGATCGAGTTACGTTTGACATCGAGCAAGGGCAAAAGGGTCCTGCCGCCGTAAATGTTACTGTAGTTTAACTAAATATTTTATAACAAAAAAGGGCACTCCCTCAAATTAGCGCGGAGTGCCTTTTTTTGTTGAAGGATTTTTTTATGTTCAACTTATTTGATCTATTCAGAAAAAGCAAGATCGGTGACCGCATTTCGCCCGACAAAAGCATATTTAAACGAAAGTATGAATGTTTTAGAAGACTACTGATTTCAAACAATCGGGCTCTTGAAATAATCACCGATCTTGAGCATGTCTTTTACAGGGACAAGCCTTTTACCCTGGCCTATGTGCTTATCCGGTCTGAAATATTAATAGGCGAAGTTTACAGTATTGTTGAAGACCTGAACGAAATTTCAGGGGGAGAATATCCACAGCTCTTTGATGTTGCTGAAAAAATAGGCACCACCATCCTTAAAGATTTAGAGCAAAAGAAAAAAATTGATAAAACAAACCTGATTCTTCCACTCGAGATGCTAAGCAGGGACAACATGGCTGAGGTTGGCGGCAAGGCAGCCAATTTAGGTGAAGTATATAACAGGGCTCATCTTCCAGTGCCGCAGGGTTTTGCGGTTACAGCCTATGCTTGCCAGTATTTTTTTGATCATAACGATCTTTCAAAATTAATAGACAGTAAATTGAGGGGACTGGATGTCAACGATACCGAGACACTTCTGAAGATCAGCCCGGAAATCCAGTCTTTTATATTGAATGCTGAACTGCCGGATGATCTAAAAAGAGAATTGCGCAATGCAGCCATTGAACTTAAGCATAAATCAGGATCAGATATAAGACTCGCTGTCAGAAGCAGCGCAACCAGTGAAGATTCTGAGGCCAGTTTTGCCGGCCAGCACTCCACAGTTTTAAACGTTACTGAAAAAAATCTCGTCCATGCATACAAAGAAGTTGTATCAAGCACCTTTAATCCGAGAGCTCTTTACTACCGCCGCAGCAGGGGATATCTGGATAAGGACGTAATCATGAGCGTGGCCTGTATAATAATGGTAGATGCGCAGGCCAGCGGGGTTATGTATACTATTGACCCGAATGACCGTCGCAATGCAGTAATTATGATCAGTGCTGTATGGGGATTAGGGGTCAGCGCAGTGGATGGTTCAACTGACACCGACTTTTACCAGGTTAATAAACATAACAGACAGATTGAAAAAGCAGAAATCGCTACCAAAGGAACCATTTGCAAAACCGATGTAGAAGGAGGAACAAAGGATGAAGCTGTATCCGATGACTTGAAGGACAAAGCGTGTCTTGAGCCTGAACAGATAAAGACTCTGGTTGACTATGGTTTAAAACTGGAAAGTCACTATGGCTTTGTTCTGGACAT
>JAYEFW010000043.1:1392-5504 GCA_034658795.1 Thermodesulfobacteriota bacterium | reverse complement strand
TGCGGAACAAATAAAGAAAGATCAACTGTAGTTAAATCGCAAGGACGTGCATAAACTGGGAATTTATATTCAGTGTTTTGCTCAAAGCTGCCTTGCAGAACAGGCTCATAATAACCTGTAAAAAGAATATTGCCATTCCTGCCGCCGATCGATTTATAAACAAGATAATTTGATTTAATAAACTTATTAAACTCATCTTTTGACGGCCTGGTCTGTATAAAATTCAGAAAATGCTCCATGGACTTGATCATATGGGCAGCATTAAAGCTGTCTTTCCCGAATTTGAACTGCCTGGAACAAGGCAACCTTTTTAGATATGAAATACTCTGCAAAATTCCATTTTTTAGACCATCGCAGAGCATATCATCTGAAAATTCAGGATACCTGCAAGAGGGTATTCTTTGCATTGCAAATTCATCTTTTAAAGGCGGATGTATTTTAAGAACAGAACATCCAGCTAAAAAAAAGAAACAAAACAAAACAAAAAAGAATAATGAGTGTTTCATTCGCTATTATCGATGTCGAGTTTACGTGCTTTTTTTTCAGCGAGATCAATACGAACAATATCTTTGTCGCCCGGCAGCGAAATGCCAAGATCCTTGAACCTGCGTGCAGATGTGAGCACTCTGCGCTCAAAAGAACCTATAACATCGTTATATGTGCCGGTACATCGTTCAAGATCGCGGCCGAGTTTGTCGATATGTTTAGCCATTGAATTAAGCCTGGTATAGAGTTCACGCCCAAGTTCGCATATAGCCTTTGCGTTTTCAGAAACATTTTCCTGGCGCCATGCAAAGGAAACGGTTTTTAGAAGAGTAATCAAAGTAGTTGGGGTTGCCAGGATAACTCCTTTATTTACACCTTCTTCTATAAGCTGAGGGTTTTTGACAAGAGCCGCACTAAAAAAATTTTCACCTGGAATAAATAATACAACAAATTCAGGGGTTGGACTAAACTGTTTCCAGTATGCCTTCTGTGCCAGTTTATGCATATGCGATTGAATCTGTTTTGAATGTGTAGCAGTCAATATTTCGCGTTCTTCTTCCGTCTCTGCTTCCAGCGCTTCAAGATATGCTGAAAGAGGAGCCTTGGCATCTACAACAATCTGACGATTGCCAGGGAGATAAACAACCATATCAGGCCGCATAATGCCATTTTCATTGTAAACTGACTGCTGCTCAAAAAAATCGCAACGGTTCTGCATTCCGGCAAGCTCAGCAACTCGTTTAAGGGTGATTTCTCCCCAACGCCCCCTGACGTGCGGCACACGAAGAGCCTTTACAAGATTGCCTGTTTCTTTTTGAAGCGTCTGCTGGGTTTCCACAAGGGAAAGTACCTGCTGAGAAAGCCCGCCATATGCTTTTTCCCGAGATCTCTCCATAGCCTGAATATGCTGGTCATATCTATCAAGAGAATCTTTTATGGGCACAACAATATTTTTGACTTCCTTGCTACGCACATTGAAATCACTTTTAGCTGCTTCCATATATTTTGAAAGGGTAGTTTTTGCAAGGTCAAGAAAAGTCTGGTTGTTTTCCTTTAAAGCACTGGCGGAGATTGCTTTGTAAGCATCAACCATATTATTCCGAATATCCTCGAGCATTTCTATCTTTTCATTCACAGCGAGGCGCTCTTTATCTATAATTGTTTCTAACTTTGCCTGGTTCTCTTTCAGCTTGGTGATTGTAGCGTTAAGCGAATAAATCTCTTGTGAGCGCTCTTTAAGTGTTTTTTTGAGGTCTTCCATCTGTTCCAGTCTGCTTAATGCAGAAAAGTGTTCTTTAGAAATCTCCAGGAACTCCTTTGAAAACTTTGACCTTGCAAAAAACCAGGCTATCAAAAAACCAAATGCAGCGCCGATAATAAAGAAAACAATATATTCCAATATATTCATTTATACTTCTTTTCTCACAAATGTTCCGCTTTTCCCCCCTGATTTTTCAAGAAGACATATATTTGATATGATTATATTTTTATCATGCGACTTGCACATATCATATATTGTGAGAGCAGCAACAGATACTGCTGTAAGAGCCTCCATCTCAACACCTGTCTGAGCAAAAAGCCGCACAAAAGCATTGACTTTGAACGAACTTTTATCTTTATCAGGTTCAAAATTGATATCAATATGTGAAATATTAATTGGGTGGCACATTGGAATTAGTTCCGAAGTTTTTTTTGCCGCCATTATTCCTGCGATTCTGGCGGTATCAAGCACATTGCCCTTTTTTATTGTATTATTATAAATCATTTCAAATGTTGAAGGCTCCATTGAAACAATCCCTTGAGCAACCGCCGATCTTAATGTCGGTTCTTTATCCGTTATATCAACCATCCGCGAACGTCCATCATTGTCAATATGAGAAAATGAAGGCATAAAAAACTCCTTAAAACTGGTTATTATCTTGAAGTTCAGGTAATAGTTCACCACGGATTTTCACGGAATTACACTGAATTACCAAGAGATCGGCTCGTAATCTACGTTTAATTTTAATGTTCTTACACATTGTTTACAATTTTCAGTGAAACTCCGTGTCGTTCCGTGGTGAACTTTTACAAAAAATACTCTGTTTTTTTCGTAACAGTTGATTTAATATCATCAATGGCTTCGCTGAGTACTTTTATAACATTCTCCCGGATGTCACCGGCAACAACAAGAAGCATAACATCATCCCCTACTGACAGCTCTTTGTCTTCTGCTATCTTAACCAATATTTCTATAATGCCCGGCCTTTTTTTATGCTTCTCTATCACCTCAAGCAGTTGTTCGTAATCCACCGTGATATTCAGCCCTGATACTCTCCTGCCATCTCGTGATGTACCCCGCACGACTCCATTATGACAAAGAATCATCCCAACCCTGTCGTAATGCGGATGCCTTTTTATAATTTCTATAAGGGGAATTAAATTCATTTAATAATTTCTTCTGCTCTGGCCAGATCATCAGGAGTATTAATATTAAAAAAAGAAATCAGATCAGGATCCTTTTCACGCAAAATATTTTCAGGAAGCTTTTTGACTCTTACTTTTTTAAAGAACTGTTTAATCTTAAGCTCTTTTTGAATCAGATTATTTTCAATTGGCTTAAGACATCTTTTTGAATACACCGCACATAGCGGTTCCATCCCATTTAAAGTTTCCGGTATAATAACGTCAACTCCCGTTTCTATACTATTAATAACAGTTTCAACCAACTCCTTTTTCAGGAATGGTATATCGCATGCCGTAATAAATGTATAAAAATTATTTGTAAAAAAAAGTCCTGTATGTATTCCTGTTAAAGAACTTCTAAACGGAAATATATCAGACACAATATGTAAATCCCATGCAAGGTATTTAAGCGGGTCATTGGCAATCAGGATAATTTCATCAAAAAGGGAATCAAATATTTCATATGTCCTGTCCAGAATGCGCTTTCCCCCAACATTTATAAACGCTTTGTTTATGCCCGAAAAGCGCTCGTTCTGTCCGCCCGCCAATATCACTCCTGTACAGGGAAATTTCATTACATCAAGACCTTTTTGAACGGTTCACGGTTAACAGTTTACAGTTAATCAAAATAGATAAAATAAAAGCCAAAATCAAGGCAATTTCAGGTTTTTTAATTTTGATAAATGTCATCCTTCATTCACCAGTTTACTGTTTCAAATTTCACTGCCAAAATACAAGATCAACAAAGTGTAAACTACTTTGGACTTTTCGTGAAGGATGCCTTATAAATTTATAACTCTTGATATTAACTTACTTAATGATATAAAAAGGTACTCATTGCCTAAGCATAATAATCTATATGAATATATCGGAGAAAACAATGAACGAATATGATACAATTTTGGATGCATCTGATATAGACCGTGTACTTTCAAGAATCACTCATAAGATCCTTGAAGTACACAAGGGCGCTGAAAACCTCACACTTATAGGCATTCATACCAGGGGAGTTTATATTGCGAAACGTATCCGGTCCAAGATTAATGAAATCGAGGGCATTGAAATACCGACAGGCAATATTGATATAACTCTGTACCGTGATGACTGGACCAGAATCAGCCACCACCCCATCGTCCAGGCAACAGATATATCCTTTCCTCTTGATGGGAAACAGATTGTTT
>JAYEFW010000043.1:0-1292 GCA_034658795.1 Thermodesulfobacteriota bacterium | reverse complement strand
GGCATTGAAATACCGACAGGCAATATTGATATAACTCTGTACCGTGATGACTGGACCAGAATCAGCCACCACCCCATCGTCCAGGCAACAGATATATCCTTTCCTCTTGATGGGAAACAGATTGTTTTAATAGATGATGTTCTTTTTACAGGTCGGACCATAAGAGCTGCCATGGATGCTATTATCGATTTTGGCAGGCCAGATCGTATTGAACTTGCGGTGCTTGTTGATAGAGGCCACAGAGAACTTCCGATTCAGGCCAACTATGTTGGAAAATTTATTGAAACAAGGCGCTCGGAAACAGTAAATGTTTTGCTCACTGAACATGATGGTCAGGACAGGGTTATCATAGAAAAGCATTGATCAGAAATTTACAAACTCGTAACAGTTTAGCTTGTTAAAAATATATTCGCGGTCGGTTTATTTCATTAAGCTATTACATAAAATGAGTTTGTAAATTTCTGATTGATAGGAACTAAGGAAACAAAACTTGAGTATAATAGAACATAAAAAAAACGCTCCCAGGAAAATCAAACTTGGAATTATATCTGTTTCAAGCACTCGATCCTTAAAAGATGATAAAAGCGGATTATGGATAAACAATAGAGCCTTAAAAGAAGGGCACAAAGTTGTATTTCACCACATTATACAAGATGAAATACAAGCCATAACCGAGATAATATTTGATGTTATCCGCAGTCATGAACCTCAGGTTATATTAATGACAGGGGGTACCGGTATAAGCAGCAAAGATGTAACCATTGAAGCGGTGATTCCATTATTTGAAAAGGAGCTAACAGCATTCGGGCCGCTTTTTGCCCAGCTCAGCTTTGAAAAAATTGATTCCGCAGCTCTTTTATCACGGGCGACCGCCGGCAAAATAAACAAAACAATACTATTCTGTCTCCCTGGCAGCCTTAAAGCATGCAAGCTCGCATGCAAGCATCTTATCTTTCCTGAATTAGGACATCTTGTGAAACATGCCCAGGAATGATTTCGTGTGCTTTGGGGACATTTAGCATCCTTACTTGCTAAGACTTAGCGATTAAAAGAGCGTTTCCATATACCATAACAATGTTCCATATTGCGGGCTGAAAATTTTTTCCTTTCTTTCCGGTTCGGTATCATACAGACTAAAGTTTTCCATGTTCTGCCAGATCTTCCAGGCTGCTGCGATCTAAGAGCTTTATTTTCCGGCCATTTATTTCGATTAGATTCCGGCTGCTCATTTTTGCAAAAATTCGTGACAAAGTTTCAGGTATAGTCCCAAGAAGGCCGGCAAGTTGTCCCTT
>JAYEFW010000042.1:0-5513 GCA_034658795.1 Thermodesulfobacteriota bacterium | reverse complement strand
CATAAAAAATAATATGGTTAAATCGTATATTGATCTTAAAAAAAGCGTTTAAGGCTATAAAAAGAGTTGCAATATAAAAAGTACTATGATGATAATATGCAACACACATTGATATTTCACAAATTCCGATTAGGACATAATGTGATTTCACTACCGTACACTTTTTTTAACAAGCTGTAATTATATATAAAAATAGGTGATCTTCGTCCGTTTTTTTACTCATTACTATTCTAAGGGGTTAAATAATTGGAATGTAACAGGGATCGAGATGCTGTAATCTAAAAAATGCTCCAATAATCTCAAACCCAACTGAAATAAGCTTAAATCACACCGATCTGTGCGATGGATGATCTTAACCCAACCTTGTTTTGAGGCTAATGTCCCTAAAAAGATTATCCAGATATAAGCCAGGCAAGCAGCTATCATCAGACGGCTGAGTCTGACAGGATCTGAAATATGGCTTTTGTGTATATTAAATCCACGGCTTTTCTGGTCAGAAAAAAAATGTTTCAATCCGGAATCGTTTCGAATAATAGTCGCATGCATCTTTGGGCGATTTCACATTTGTGACCAGATAGATAGGTTCTTCATTATTTTCAGCCCACCAGACAATAACTGTTACAGGACCATATTTTTTATGGGAAAACAAAATCTTTCGCCAATATCTATAACAGCCAGGCGGCAGAAGAGTATTGAGAATACCAACGTCAAACACTTCATCGTCGATAAAGATTTTGATATTTACGCCTGTTCTGCACACATACAACCACCCCAGGTCACTCAATATTTTTTGCAAATCGCAGCCGTCAAACTCCCCATCGCCCCAAAAAACGACTTTTTGATTAGTTTGCGGTATCATTTCATGAACTTCTTTGACCAAAGCGATATGGCTCTGTTCCGGAAAATGTCCTTTTTTACCGGTGACGACAATATAGGCAAGGGGCAAGGCTCGCTTTTTATAAATAACACTGATCATCAAGGTAATACATTCGCGTCCAACGACGCTTCCGTCTATGGCCAGCACAATTTCGCAAAGCCCCAAGCTGTCCAGCAACGCTTGTGCATATGGCAAATAAAAAACCGACTTTTCGGTATTTTCATTAATGAGCCAGCGTTTTATGCGCTTTTCAATGCTGGCTGCCTTAACCGCAAGCGGGATCTTACCTGCAATTTGAGGAAGCTGGGTGCTCTTGCTCCCTACTATACCGCTGATCATGGCAGCCAATGTATTCAAATTTCGAACGAGGTTACCTTTTGGCTTGGTTGGATAGAGTCTTTCCAGTGCATTTCTCACTTGGCGATACCTATTTATGTTGTCGGACATGTTAACCTCCCTATCTTTAACGATTATATTTCAGGAGATTAACAGTAAAGCATTTGCCTAGAAATGTCTATAGCTAATATTTCTTTATATATCATATAGTTATATAAATATTAAAAAGTGTACGGTGGTGAATACAAGATTAGGAACGGGGACGAAATAACTTCCCCAAGTAGGCGCATAGATTTGGGTCAAATTTGTTTGATCTCAAATTGCAAAAGTTGATGGAATAG
The DNA here is from genome assembly GCA_034658795.1 of Thermodesulfobacteriota bacterium. Taxonomy (GTDB): domain Bacteria; phylum Desulfobacterota; class Desulfobacteria; order Desulfobacterales; family ETH-SRB1; genus B13-G4. The sequence continues at coordinate 3,959 of JAYEFW010000042.1, read as the reverse complement.
CGGGCTATTTTGATATTTTTGTGATTTGAGATCGGGCAAAGATGGCCTGAAGCTGTGATGCATAGTTGGGAAAGTTATTTCGTCCCCGTTCCTTAACTCTAAAATATCTTTTTACCTTAATTATTTAATTAATACCTGAACCAAAACCCATAGTTTCGAACCGTCATTGCGAGGAGTGAAGAACGAACGGCAAGTCCGCATTACGCGCCGAAGGCGTATCAATTCATTATTAAACGGTCAGTCGTGATGGGGTGTATTTTTTCTTCCTGATTCTTAAACCAGCTAACCCGGCAATTCCAGAACCTAGAAGCCAGATAGCACCAGGAATCGGCGCGACAGCAACAACATCTAAATTACCAGTACCCTTAAAGTCTTTCTCGCTGAATACCAGAGTGGCTATGTCTTTATACGGATCGTACTTTACTACATCTCCATCTTGAAAAGTGCACCCGCCCAAGGTTGCTTCGTTCGTAGTGGAAAGAATGATCGAGCCAGGTGAGTACATTACAGCATCTATATTCTCATTATCCGAAAACAAAGCCTCGCTGAATACCAAAGTGGCCAACTCTTTAGCCGGATCATACATTACCAGATCTCCATTTTTAAAAGTGAGCTCGCCCAGGGTTGCTTCGTTCGTAGTGGAAAGAACGACTTTTTCATTATCAGTAGCAGTAGGAGGTAAGTACCATAGAGCATCTACATTCTCATTTCCCGAGGAGAACATTTCGTGACCAAGAAAAATCTCGGCCCAGACAACTTGATGAGTAGAATAATTATATGCCACCTTCACCAGATCTCCACCTTTGAAGTTGACATCGCCCAGTTTTGCATCGTCTGCGGTGGAAATAAGGAGAAGCGCATTTCCTTGAACATCATATCCCAGATTATCAGCATATGCATCAATATTATCCACAGCCTTATCTACTTTAATATCCACAACCTTATCTACTTTCGCAAAGTTGTCTCCGTCAAATATCAACATAGCTGTACCTGTCTCAGCATAGTATTCTATCAAATCACCCGGCATCGCCTTGAATTTTTTACCATCATTACCAAGTACAATTGTAGGATGATTCGGAGAAATTATGAAGTCTGCTGCTTCTCCACTGACCGATAGACCTATCAGTAAAACAAAAACTATGGCTATTAATATTATTGATCTTTTCATTTTAGATTCTCCTAATTAAATAAATTAATAAATTAGCTTCCATCAGGCAACCATCCACAGATAGAAGAGTTATCGGCTTTTCATGGTTCGGTTACCCGTTTCCATAAGATCAGTTAAAGGTATCAGAGCCTTGACATCGAGAGTCGTTTATTCTCACCTCCTTTCCAAGCTTGCAACGTCGAGCACTCATCCTTGAAACCATCATAAACCACCAAAAAAAAGCCCGAATATAGAGCGCCGCGTGCTCTGTATTCGGGCTTCCTGGTGCTGAGGAGAGTCAGCGAAGTACCCTAATTCCTGAACTGATTTAATTTAAAACATATTGATGTTATGTTTTAATGAGGGTAATATTAATAATTTGTTAAACCTGATTTTTTCTTTTTTTAGCTTGATATAGACTTTCAGATAATTAATTTCACAAGGCCAGAAGGAGGAAGGCGTATTAAGTTATACGTCAACGACTGATAACACAGTGAAATTATTTATCTGAAAGTCTATAAGATCTTTGAGACAGAAAACATGCACTGATGGCGCTTGTACTCATAGAAATCCAGGTTTGAATCATAAAAAGTATAATTATAAACTAAAGCGATACTCCATCCTGATTTTCCGAATTCCTTTTTTAGATTAAAATGACTCGTGTATTGAGTATCCTTGCGCAGCTCGGAAAATGCCGGCTCACATTCCTCGTATCCCAGGCTCTTCACATTTTGCTGCGCGTAAAACAGCAAATCACAGGGCAGATTGACACTAACGCCTGCGTAAAATTCACTGAAATGGTTGTCGTAATAATCCCTGTCGGCATCTTCCTTTCCGTATGCACCACCTGCTTTTACAAAACCATCCCTGCCAAAACTGTACAAAAAGTAGTATTCCGCTGCCCACACGTCAGCATCCCTGCCAATGTCCTCACTTCTTTTATAATCTCTTTTCATACCTCTGAGGATCAGGTTTGCACTAAACTCGTCCGTAATCGAATATCGGAACTGCGGGACTGCCGCGTAAGTCGTGGTGTACCTGTCGGAGCCTACGTCATATCTCTCAAACAAGACCGGAAGGGAAAACAAGAGCTTGCCTGACCTGAAAGATGGTCCGGAGGAAACATTAAGCACATCTGCATTGTATTCATGATATTTATGATAGCCTGTGTGGGTAAAAGAAATATCCGACTGCCAGGTATAAGAGTTCGTGAAGGGAAAGACATGTCCAAAATAGAAACTCGCTTCGTCGGCAGTATCAGAAATTTTCTTATCCGTATTGGGTGTATATTGCCCGAATAAAAGGATGGAAGATGAGGTGGGTCCACCGTTCGCATTGCTGTCATACATCAACCCTGCCGTGGCTTGTGCTATCCACTTATGCCTCCCCACACCCGGCGACCCGCCTTCAATGATATCCAAAAAACGTTCGATGTTTTTCCCGACCAGGGGAGGGGGATTCGCAGCCTTGACTGCCAAAAACTCCTTTTTGGCCAGCTCCTTCTGTTCTTCCCCAGCCATAAAATATGCCCTGGCCAGCTCAAGGCGTACACGGTTGTTGTTGGGCTCCTCCTTGAGTATTTTTTGAAAATAAGAGATCGCCTCACTGTATTCTTTCAAGTGAATGTAACAAAGACCGAGCATGAACGCTACACGATTGTCCCCCTCCTTTTCATAAACCGGATGCAGAAGGTCATGGGCAGCCTCATAGTCTCCGGCTTGCATCAGCTTCTTTGCCTGGCGAATTCGATCAATGGATGTGCCGGTCTCTTGTGAAAAAGAAACCGCTGCTCCCGGTAACAGCAAATAGCAGACGCAAACCAGAAGTACGCCCGTAAACCCTTTTTTTCTCACAGCTCTCCCTGTCTCCTTTTCCTTCTCGAAAGCACGCAGGTCACGAGTCCGGACCCGAACAGGAGCAGGCTTCCCGGAAGCGGTACCGACTGCAATGTCGAGTCAAAAGAGATATTATTGAAATAAACCGTGTTCTCCCCTTTGGAATCAACGCCCCAAAAATCAGCGTAAGCAATCTCAAATGAGCAGGAATCAAGGCTAAGGGTATGAAAAGAGCTGTCTTCCTCGCCGATCAGCCCGGAGATTGTATTTATCAATCCCCCATCTGCTGTGTAGAGAGCGAGGTAAATAGTATCCACATCTTCACCCTTGTCTCCCATATCAACGCTAAATGCACTTACAGGGTTGGTAAACGTGAGACGTGTTCTTAATGAGGAGAACGCCCAGGAATAGCCACCACCGGAATCTGTGTTCAGTACCGGCAGAATGCCATTATAATCAGCATCAGGCGGCCTGTAGAGATAATTAAAAGAATCAGCATCAGGCGGCCTGTAGAGATAATTAAAAGAACCGGCACTGGAGCCGGCAGGATTGACAAGGCTGAAGGAAATTCCGAATTCAGCCGGAAAGGTGCCATAATCATTAAACGCACCCTGCGAATATACGACGACATCAGAAACACGATCTGTTAGATCAATCTCGTAAGCTGCAACGCTATTATACCATGATGCCAAAAAAACCAGTACCAAAAAAACCAGAAATAGAGTCGCTAAAAATCTTTTCATTACAATCCTCCCTCAACTTAGGGTTCAGAATTCAGTAAACAGGCGTATCAGCGCAAGGCAGTGTAGCGCCCCTGCCTTGCGTGACAGGCGCATTAGAACTGGGCAGCGTAGCACCCCTGCCTTGCGTGACAGGCGCATTAGAACTGGGCAGCGTAGCGCCCCTGCCATACATGACCGGTGTGCCCAGAGGAGGAAGTGTTGCACCCGGACCTGCAGCCATAATAGTATAAAGAT
>JAYEFW010000041.1:0-5522 GCA_034658795.1 Thermodesulfobacteriota bacterium | reverse complement strand
AATATAAGCATTACGATAAAAATGATTATTACGCTGCTAAAACGTATAATTATAGTATGGGCGGTATGTATTTTGAATCTGATTATGATATACAGCCTGGGGCAGATATTTACATCAAAATGAATAATTATTCTGCTGATACTTCTGCTAAGGTAACATGGTGTAAAGAATACTCAGCTTCAGATTCATCGTATTATGGAGTGGGTGTTAAATATTATGAAAACAAGTAGATATCTCTTATTATAATTTTTAGATATTAGAAATATATAAACATGCCCGAAACTCAAGATAAATACATAAAAGCTCTTATGGATATCAGCAGGGCCATTACTTCCGACCTGTATTTGGAAGATATTCTTAAACTAATTGTGATGGTTACGGCAAGGGTAACCGGAGTTGAAATTTGTTCATTGTGGCTTATAGACGAAAGGGTTAATCCCACAATGATACGACTAAAAGCTTCTCAAGCTATTGACCCTGAGTATATGAAAGACAGATCACTAAGCATGGATGAAGGAGTTGTTGGCTTTGTGGCTACTCATAAGAGGCCGCTAATTGTCGAGAATGTACTTGATGAGCCTAGATTCAAGGAAAAAGAAATGGCAAAGAAAGTTGGGCTCGTATCAATGGTTAGCGTGCCTCTTCAAGTCAAGGATGAAAAAGTGATAGGTGTATTAAACTGTTTTACAGCAAGCCGGTATAAATTTTCTGAAACAGAAGTCAACTTGATAATTACTGTGGCAAATCAGGCGGCTGTTGCAATACTTAATACTGAACTTATGGTAAAAACCAAGGTTGTCCAGGAGGAACTTGAAACACGCAAGCTGGTAGAACGTGCAAAGGATGTCCTCATGAACCGGCGGAATAAAACCGGAGAGGAGGCATATCGCTGGATTCGAAAGCGCAGCATGGATACCCGCAAATCAATGCGTTGTGTTGCTGAGGCGATCATTCTTTCAGAGGAACTTGAATAAGTTGTCAGCGTTCAAGGCAATCTTTGGAAAGTTTTTTGTCGAATTCTACAGGATAGCATCCGTCAAAACATGCCTTGCAGAATTTATCTGTAGGATCCGAAAAGCCTGTTGAATTTAAAAGGCCTTCCAGGCTGAGGTAGTTAAGGCTATCCAGGCCCAGGAAATTTTTGAGTTCTTCAATTGACTTATTTGAGGCAATCAGCTCACCTCTCGTTGAAAAATCAATTCCGTAATAGCATGGAAAGCAATGGGGCGGGCAGCTTACGCGCATGTGCACGCGGTTTACGCCAAGGTTGCGCAGGGCTTTGACTCTTGTTTTAACTGTGGTTCCCCTGATTATGGAGTCTTCAATTATTATAATATCTTTTCCTTTCAGAAGCTCTTTTATGGGATTGAGCTTTATTCTTACTCCAAAATCACGCATACTCTGGGTCGGCTGGATAAAAGTTCTTCCGACATAGTGATTTCGTATCATAGCCATTTCAAAGGGAATTCCTGTTTCCTCCGAGTACCCTAACGCTGCATAGGTGCCTGAATCAGGAAACGGCATTACAAGGTCAGCATCAACAGGAGCTTCTTTGGCTAAACATCTGCCGTGCGCCTTTCTCATCAGATAGACATTTTGTCCGAATATTATACTGTCCGGTCTTGCAAAATAAATGAACTCAAAAATGCAGAATGAGCGCTTTGGCGTGCCGGGCGCTTTAATGCTTTTTATGCCGTCTTTGCTTATAATTACTATTTCACCCGGGTCGATTTCACGCACAAATTTAGCCTGAACAAGATCCAGGGCGCATGTTTCTGAAGCCAGTACATAATGTCCGTTCAGTTTTCCGAGGCACAGCGGCCTGAATCCGTTTGGATCCTTGATGCCGATTATTTCTCCTTTGCTTGTAAGTGCGACAAATGAAAAAGCTCCCTTTAATCTTGACACAGTTTTTACCAGGGCATTTTCAAAGCCATGTTTCATGTTTTTGACAAAAAGATGGAGGAAAATTTCGCTGTCCATGGTAGTCTGAAAGATCGAACCTGACTCCTCAAGCTCATTCTTTAGTTGTAGAGCGTTAACAAGATTTCCGTTATGTGCCACCGCATATGATTTATTTCTGTGGCGGACTACAAACGGCTGGGCATTTGAAATTGTTGAACTCCCGGTGGTGGAATAACGCACATGCCCTATGGCGCTGCCTCCTTTTAATGTTTCCAGATGATCTATTTCAAAAACATCGGGTACAAGGCCCATGCCTTTATGCACAGTGATATCATTATCGTTTGCAACAGCTATGCCCGCACTTTCCTGCCCTCTGTGCTGAAGAGCGTACAGGCCAAAATAGCAGAGCTTTGCAGCTTCAGCATAGTCATGCATCCCAAATATCCCGCAGGCCTCTCTTGGTTTATCTAAAAAATTCATCAAATATATTCCTGAATACATTTTACGGAAAGTTTTTTTCTGGTAAGCGCTGCAATACCTTTACATATTGCATTTGCTCCGGCAATAGTCGTTGTATACGGGATGTTGAATTTAATGGCGGCACGTCTTATGTGATATCCATCGCATTTTGTTTTTTCCCCTGAGCCGGTATTTATGATCAGATGAACTTCATTGTTCATAATTGCATCTATTACATGCGGACGTCCTGCTGAAACCTTATTTACTACAATATTCGGTATGTCATGGTTTTCTAAAAACCTGGAAGTTCCACGTGTTGCCATAATCTTAAAACCCATTTTATGAAATTGTGATGCAACATCAACTGCCGCTGTTTTGTCAAGGTCTTTTACGCTTATAAAGACCATTCCCGAAGTCGGCAGATTGTATCCGGCTCCGAGCTGGGATTTTGCGTAGGCATGGCCAAAATCCAAATCTATTCCCATTACTTCTCCGGTTGATTTCATTTCCGGCCCAAGAAGTGCGTCAACATCCGGCAGCCTGGAAAAAGGAAGAACAGCCTCTTTGACTGAAACATGTAAAGGAGTTTTTTCAGAGGTGAGTCCCAGGTCTTTTAGAGTTCTGCCAAGCATTACTTTTGTGGCCAGTTTTGCAAGGGGAACGCCGGTTGCCTTGCTGACAAAAGGAATTGTTCTTGAAGCTCTGGGGTTAACTTCCAGGACAAAAAGCTGATTATCTTTTATAGCATACTGAACATTCATCAGTCCAACAACATTTAACTCTGATGCCATGGCTTTTGTAGCTTTTTCTATTTCATTAAGAGCTTCTGCGCTAATACTGTAAGGGGGGAGGACGCAGGCTGAATCCCCTGAATGTACACCTGCTTCTTCTATATGCTCCATAATTCCGCCGATTATAGTTGTTTTTCCATCAGAAATGGCATCTACATCGACTTCGACAGCATCTTCTAAAAATTTATCAATAAGTACGGGATGTTCAGGAGATGCAATGATTGCAAGCCTTGTAAAATTTTCAAGTTCACTACGGTCATAGACAATTTTCATCGCCCTTCCTCCAAGTACATAGGAAGGACGCACAATTACGGGATATCCTATCTTTTCTGCTGCTTTTACGGCTTCTTCTACCGTAACTGCAGTACTGTTTTGCGGCTGAACGAGCCCAAGTTCTTCTAACATTGCCTGAAAAAGTTTGCGATCTTCAGCGCGGTCAATACTTTCCGGCTGTGTACCGAGAATAGGGACACCGGCCTCAGATAAAGGCACGGAAAGATTAAGGGGTGTCTGGCCCCCAAACTGGACAATGACACCCATAGGTTTTTCTGTCTCCACGATATGGAGAACATCCTCTTTTGTAAGAGGTTCAAAATAAAGCTTGTCAGACGTATCATAGTCTGTGCTGACTGTTTCAGGGTTGCTGTTTACCATTATGCTCTCAACGCCTTCTTCTTTAAGCGCAAATGAAGCATGGACGCAGCAGTAATCAAACTCAATTCCCTGACCGATTCGGTTTGGGCCGCCGCCCAGGATCATAACCTTTTTCCTGTTTGAAACTCTGGCTTCGTTTTCTGTTTCATATGTTGAATAAAAATATGGAGTAGCGGCCTTGAATTCAGCGGCACAGGTATCAACCAGTTTATATACAGGATTTATATTATGTAAAGTACGATACTGCTTTATACTGTTTTCACTGGTGCCTGTAAGATGCGCAATCTGAATGTCAGAAAATCCCAGGGATTTTGCCTGTTCTAAAAGAGATGCAGGCAGAGCAGCGCCGTTGAATTTATGAATATTTTGTTCGAATTCTACTATCTGTTTAATCTGATATAAAAACCAGGGGTCAATACCGGTTAATTCATTAATGTATTTAAATGACATTTCCTTTAAAAATGCATGGCGAAGATAAAAAATTCTCAATGAATTCGGAGTGGCAAGCTTCTGCTCAATTTCAGATAAAGACGGAGGTCTTCCTTGCCGGTCGGAAAAATCCTTTCCATCAGCTCCAAGACCATATCTGCCGATTTCAAGGGATCTTAGCCCTTTTTGAAGGGCTTCTTTAAAGGTTCTTCCAATTGCCATTGTTTCGCCGACCGATTTCATGGATGTAGTAAGATAATCCCGGGTTTCCGGAAATTTTTCAAATGTCCAGCGAGGTATTTTGACAACACAGTAATCAAGGGTAGGTTCAAATGATGCAAGGGTTTCCCCTGTAATGTCGTTGGGGATTTCGTCAAGTGTATATCCAACAGCCAGCTTTGCCGCTATTTTTGCAATTGGGAAGCCTGTAGCCTTGGAAGCAAGGGCCGAGCTTCGCGATACCCTTGGATTCATCTCTACTACTATCATATCCCCATTTTCAGGATTAATAGCAAACTGGACATTTGAGCCGCCGGTGTCCACACCGATTTCTCTCATTATTGCAATAGAGGCATCCCTCATCTTCTGATATTCTTTATCGCTGAGAGTCTGAGCAGGTGCAACCGTAATGCTGTCACCTGTGTGTATGCCCATTGGATCCATGTTTTCAATGGAACAGACAATAACTACATTGTCTTTATTGTCCCTCATGACCTCGAGTTCATATTCCTTCCAGCCCAGAACAGATTCCTCAAGCATAATCTGTCTGATTAAACTCGCATCCAGGCCAGACTTGGCGTATTTTTCCAGGTCTTCGGGGTTATAGGCTACACCGCCGCCTGTTCCGCCCAGAGTGAAGCTTGGGCGTACAATTATGGGAAGTCCGATTTCAGAAGCAATGATACGCGCTTCTTCCATATTTGTTGCAATGCCGCTTTCAGGTATGCGCAATCCTATTTTATTCATGGCGTTTCGGAAGAGGTCTCTGTCTTCAGCCTTATTGATACTTTCAATTGAAGCCCCGATCATTTCAACGCGGCATTTTTCAAGAACACCTGTTTTTGCAACCTGTATAGCAGTGTTAAGACCTGTCTGGCCGCCCAGAGTGGGCAGCAATGCGCATGGACGTTCTTTTTCTATTATTGCCGCAACCATTTCAGGAGTTACAGGTTCAATGTAGGTTCGATCCGCCATTTCAGGATCGGTCATAATTGTTGCCGGATTGCTGTTGATGAGAACTACTTCAAATCCTTCTTCACGCAGAGCCTTGCATGCCTGGGCGCC
>JAYEFW010000040.1:0-5539 GCA_034658795.1 Thermodesulfobacteriota bacterium | reverse complement strand
AAAACCATGCAGAAGACATCCGCCTTTCTACATTGGTAAATTATGCTCAAGCAGTAGGCAAACATCTCCAACTCAAAGTTGCCTAAGGGCATTGAGATGGAATGGGAAAGCCGGTGCATTTTTCCCTTTTGCTAAAGCCATTATAAAACTCAGCTTTGCCCTGTCCTGCTTGGCTTTCCCATCCACTCATGCCCGCCGTTCCCTATAATAAGGCAGCCTCTCATCAAGACTCGGTTTTTCTCTTTAATTTTACTCGGTTTGCTTATTGATTGATATGACAACCATGTCACTCGTGCATTCTACCACTACATGATCGCCCACATTAAACTTCGTAAGGTCTACATCCGGACCAGCGGTTAAAGTTACTACATTGCCGGATTCCTTCTCTACTACTATAATTTGTCCGATATCAGGCATTATATCGCTGATCATCCCTGTCATTTTTTTTACCTCTGTTTCCTGTGACTCCTGGGAAACTGCTATTCCGGCAAAAGAGAGCATAAACAGGGCAACAACCAACATGGAAACCAACTTCATAGATGTTAATTTCTTCATTATTATTTTTTACTCCTTTTATTTATGGTTAGTTTGAAAATCTTCTGGCTTTTCAGTTATCATTGGTTATCATGTGAGACGTCACCACCTCCCTCCTGTTCTCCCTGAGACTGTTTTTCCACAGGGGCGGGGGGCGTTTCAACGGTAGGTATAGTCTCCTCCACCCGCGGTGTTATCTTTTCCGTCTTCGCTGGAGGAGAACTCTCCTCCTCTTTGCAACCAACAAAACCAAGGCACATTATTACTACAAAAAACATACAGATAAACCTTTTCATCTTTTATCACCTCCGTTCTTTTTGGTATTCATGAAATAAACCTGTCAACTTGGAAAAAGAGAAGGGCTTATCGAGAAAGCTTGCCTTGTATTTGGTCTTTTCCTCTTCAAGGCGTGTTCTAAACCGACGCATGTTCCCACTCATATAGATCGTCTTTATCCTAGGATCATGATTCCGAATGTCCCTTACCATTTCGAGGCCGTTTTTCGCCGGCATCTGGATATCAGTAAGAATAATATCGGGTTTGAAGTGGAGGAAGAGTTCATACCCCTCCTCGCCATTCACGGCCGTCTTCACACGATAGGTGCCCATCTTTTCTATTGTTTTCTTTATGAGATCAGCTAATGCCTCATCATCATCGACAATCAATACCTTCATCATGTTCTTCATGCCTGACCCACCATTTTCTGTCTTTTTGGCCACGTTTTCACCCAGCCCTATTCAGGGGAAGGAAAACATTGCCCCCTCGGTTTGTAGGAATGTCCTTTTTTATAGCAAGGGGCATGCCAAACTTTCGTAGTTGGACTAGCCACTTGATTCTTTAAGAATTATCATCACAGGAGGGTCGTACGGGCAGGATCTTTTTGAAGGGTTTTTCCTACAGGGGGAAGATGTGTAAAGCTTAATTGATTGATAGGCTGAACTGCTTTTGACTTATACATTCTTAGAGTGTAGATTATTTCATACGCTTTACTTCAGAAATTTACAAACTCATTATGAGGTTAACCTGAGGGTAGCCGTTCACGGCTTGAAAATGGTTCACAACGGAACGACACGGAGTTTCACTGAAAATTATAAACAATGAGTAAGTGTAACCACTCAGGTTGGTTAGGCTGAAGACTGAAGACTTTTAGGGAAAAAACTCCCAAAAAAAAGAAATATAGACCCTTCGGTTACGAATTTTGCGCAGTCGGTTACGATTTTTTTCACACGGGTGAGACGAATCTTGATAAATGATGGGATAAACTTCATTGCATAGTTGGGGAAGTTATTTCGTCCACGTTCCTTATCAATACAAGGAATAAAACAACCTCCTTATGAGGTTGAGATTTTTCACAAAGATGGTAGCGTTTATACCTTAGAGGTTTCAGAATATCCAGTATTTAATCAGAAAGATAGAGTGTGTTTCGTAGATGGCATAGCACATGACATTACTAAACGCATACAAGCAGAGAAAGAAAGAGAAAAATTAATATTAAAGCTTCAGGAATAGCGAGCTATTTCGAGGACTTTTGCGATTGAAGATCAGTTAAAGATATGGTGAGGTCGGGATGCAAAAATGCCAAGTTATTTTTTACCGAGCCTTTATGTCAACAATCACAACTTGGAGACGAAATGGATGATCGTCAGATACGTTATTGCATGGCTTCCAATGGTATTGATCGGGATTATTAATGGTGTTATTCGGGAGCAATGGTATGGCAACTACCTCAGCGAGTTGAGCGCTCATCAAGTATCCACTGTTACGGGAGCAGTCCTTTTTGGACTTTACATTTGGGCAATCAGTCGCATCTGGCGGCTTGAGTCGGGTGTGCAGTCACTTTCAGTTGGATTTATCTGGCTCGCTATGACAGTTTGCTTTGAGTTCTTTTTTGGGCACAACGTAGCCGGGCATCCTTGGAGTCGGCTTTTTCATGACTACAACATTTTGGGCGGGCGTATTTGGGGCTTATTGCTGGCATGGATCTCCGTGGCGCCTTATGTTTTTTACCGTTTTCGGAAAGTGCTTGATGAGGGGGGAGAAGAAATAATTAATGGCACAAATTCTTATCATAGACGATGATGCGCAATTATTGGCTATGCTTCGACAGACGTTAGAGCGCGAGGGATATGAAGTTATGGAGGCTTCTAATGGAAAGGAGGGGTTAAGACAATATCGAGAAAATCCCACCGACCTGATTATCACCGACCTGATTATGCCTGAAAAGGAAGGTATAGAGATCATCGTGGAACTCCGCCGGGATTTTCCAGATGTCAAAATTATCGCCATATCCGGAGGTGGGCTAGTCGATCCAGGGCAATATCTGAGTTTAGCAAAAAGCTTTGGAGTGCAGTACACATTTGCCAAGCCGGTTGAACGGAAAAAACTTTTAAATGCAGTTCGGGAACTTCTCAAGTAAATTTTTAGAAGCCAAAACAGGCTCTGCTCGCAATTCAGGGCTACAATTTCCTTACCGGTAGTCGCTTTGAGATGAGTACCATTGGAATTAGAGCCGTCTGCGCAGACCTAACAGCCTTGCTTTTCAGGTATTTGAGATCGGGCAAAGGTGGCCTGAAGCTGTGATGCATAGTTGAGTAAGTTATTTCGTCCACGTTCCTTATCAGGTTAACCTGTCAAAAACCGTTTAATACATTCACAACCCTGTTCAATTTTCGGGAAAAACGTATGGAAATATTCCTCAGTGACATGATCGGCACCCGGCCAGGTCTCAAGCACCCGAACGCCGTCAAAATCAACCGCTGCCACCCTAAAGCCCAGGCTCGTCGCCGGCATATAGAAATCCGATCCCGGCAGTACGGCGATGCTGCTCTCTTCAAGAAGTGCATCAACCAGTGCGATAGAGGTGATAATCCCTCGCTCATGAAGCTGTTTTCGAAAATTTTCAAAATCAGGGAACAGGTAAAAAGAACCCGCGGGTTTCGGACAATTCAATCCCATGCCAATAAAACGAGTGTGCAAATAATTGAGAATATACTTATAAATATCGCATGTTTTTTCCACAAACGGCCGGACTTCGTCAAAGTCACGATAGGCTTTTAACGCGGCATATTGCACGGGTGCGCTGACAGCGCTGAATGTTTCGCTGACCACTGATTTTAATGCTGACATCATGAGTTCCAGTGTATCCGGAATCAGAACAACCCCCAGACGATAACCGCCGGCGGCAAATGATTTTGAAAGCCCACCGGAAACAATGGTCCCTTCCGGGTAAAAAATTGCCAGGCTACTCATGGGCAACTGATCAAAATCAATCATTGCATATATTTCATCGGAAATAACAATCACCTGGTATGCCCGGCAAATTTCAGCGATCTCTTTGATTTCATTTTCATGGTAAAGAGCGCCGGTCGGATTGTTTGGGTTGTTGAATATCAACAGCTTCTGCGACTGCCCGGCACTGTAACAAGCCCGATCCAGCAGTTCCGGAGTCAGCCGGTAGTTGTTCTCCCGGGATGTCGGTATCGGAATGATTTCTTTGCCTCTCAGGGCCGCCTGCGGACCATAGCTAACCCAGCTCGGAACAGGTATCAGAAGAGGGCCTTCCATCAGGTAGATAATCTGAAAAATCAGCTCTTTGCTTCCTGGACCGACGCATACATCCAACGGCTTGAAATTATACCCGAATTCATTCCGATAAAATCCAGCAACCGCTTCGCACAATTCCGGCAGCCCCTGTGTGGGAAGGTAATCCTTCTTGTCTGCATTGTCCCGAAGGGCTTGCTGGATAATTTCCGGAACAGGAAAGGGCGACTGGCCGAACCCGAAGTGCACGATATCTTCCCCCTGCCGGCGAAGCTCCAGGGCTTTTAAGTTGATCGCCAAAGTTGCGGACTCTTTAAGACTCAACACCAACGGATTTAAAGCGGGTCTCATACCTTTCTCCAGAAATTTGATGAATTGTTAATTCTGCTTTATCACAATACGGAACATACTATAAATAAGCAAAAAAATCATGCTTAAAAGATAGTTATTTACTTATTTATGGATGTCCCTGATATTTCCAAATACAAAGAACTGTATTCCGGAAGAGTTCTTAATGAAAGTTAAAAATGAATTATCACGACTAAAAACAGGCTTTACCGACTAAAAGCTGTTGCGGTTCTGTTATATCCGAAGTGAAGCTGTCTCCCCCTAAATTTGAAGATCGTATCGATCATATAAAAAACCTATGATAGTGTTAAGCGGTTAGATAAAAACATAAGTAATAATATTTTTCTTGTCGATCTTTTTTATTATTGGTATTTAAGCGGTCAATCGTATAATTACTTGTTGGGCTACAAAAAAATTGGGGGAAAATACATGAAATTATACTGGGTTACGACGGAGGACCATGACGAAGACTGGTTCATCGTTGCTTCATCTTCAGAAGAGGCGTCTAAATATCACGAAGATATGGAAGGCTATGAATCAGGTGACGCAAAGGCAGAAGAAATACTGGATATTCCGGAAAATGTTCCTGATGAAACGGGTTGGCCTTCTGATGAACTTCTGCTTGCGGTGGGTGCTAATTTTCTACTCAATGATCAATCAAGAGTCGTTGAAATTGCAGGAAGGAAGTTTTGTGAGGGGTTGTTGGAAGCTACTCTTAATGAAATTAACGATGATGCATTCGAGGAACGTGGTGACGAGCGGCTGAACAAAACGAAAAAGCCCTCTCTTCATTAACGTTAAAGAAGCAGTTCGGCCCAACAAGTCCGTTGAAGGCGGGGCGGCTATTACTTGCGGCTCTTGTTGGCCAGAGCTGAAAACACCTATAGACTTTCAGATATTTTGCGAAAACTGCGACGCATACTCGTCGCCCGCTTAACGGCAGCATTAGAAGTAAATGGAAAAGTACAAAGCTATGGAAAACACTGACAAGTTAGCAGTTCTTATAGACGCGGATAATGCTCAACCAAGCATTGTTGATAGTTTACTGAGAGAGATAGCAAATTACGGGATAGCCAGCGTCAAGAGAATCTATGGCGATTGGACTGCGCCTGGCCTG
>JAYEFW010000039.1:2516-5562 GCA_034658795.1 Thermodesulfobacteriota bacterium | reverse complement strand
AAATAAGTTTTCGCACTGAACCGGCACAATTAGGGCAGCTATTCAGCGCTTCATCCTGGATTGACTGTTTTACTTCAAATACCTTGCCAAGCAAACAAGGTTTATCTATGTGTTCGTATTCGTAAATTGGCATAATCAGTCGTTTAAATTATAAGATTTCAATACATCATGCAACCCTGTTTATCGAGCAGGCAGGGAAACGTCAAAGTCAGTGCTAAAGTGCTAATATTTAGAGTTTGTGGGGACCTCAAAATCCGAAATACGAATATCGAAACTCGAAACAATATCTAATTTCGAATATCAAATGACCAAAACATGTCAGGCGCTTATGCAATATCGATGGCGCTCCACCATGTTTGAAATTTTGAATTTTGGTCATTCGTATTTGTTTCGGATTTCGAGCTTCGAGCTTCGAATTTATCGAAAATTGAATAAGCAAGCAATTTTTATGAATTCAGGAGGTTACCAGCTTAAATGACGTGGCCCTGATCGAGCAGGGGGAAAACACGCCGTTTAGACAAACTAAATTTTTTTGTTCTAAAAACCAATATCATTTTTTATCCACTATCGCTAAATACTATTTTGTTGTTTGTTGGTACTAAATTGGTATTTTAACGAACATATCTATATCTGGTAGTTGCTCCATAATATACATACTGCTTATGTACATACTTAATAATTATTAATTCATGGAAGGGCCTTTTTATATACTGAAACTGATGACAGCGATACAACCTATTTTATAATACACCAACTTGAGGTGATAAAAAAAGCCATTAAAGAATTACAGGCATTTATCGACAAAAAAGTTGAAGATATTAAATCTGCAAGCGCTTTGTTGGCAGGTTCAAATCAATTAAAAAACAAGCTTAATTATCGTCAACTCTCACTACTAAGACATGCGTTAAAACATCCAGGCCAGACTTATACCGTGCGTGAACACCAAAACACACACGGAATTGTATATGATACCGCAAGAACTGATCTTCTAAAAATGGCAGATACTTACAAACTATTAATAAAAGAAAAAAGCGGAAAGGCGTTTGTTTTTAAATCACCTTTAGATCTTGAAGAAAGAATCAATGCTGCAAAATAAGGAGAGCTGCCATCAAACGACCATAAAAAAGGGTTACAGATTATACAGTCCGCAACCCTTTATGTTTCTGGTAGGCACGGACAGATTTGAACTGTCGACTTCTACCGTGTCAAGGTAGCGCTCTCCCCCTGAGCTACGCGCCTAAGATTTGAGACCTTTGCAAAACGCCCCCTTTTGCCCAATTTCAGCGTCAGGCTCAAATTTTAAGCCTCGAAATACTCAATGTGTTCCTACATTTAAAATTTTCGCCTTCCTTGAACTTGAACAAAATTGAGCATTTTTCAAAGATCTCAATTTTAAATGCCGATAACATCATTTTTTTTTACTGTCAAGGGAAATGAAGCCCGCCATTAGACCTTTGGAGGATAAACCTGATACCGAAGTTGGGCAAAAGGGGGCGTTTTGCAAAGATCTCAAACCTAAAGTGTTGCACATAAACTCTTTATTACTTTGGCAACTATTTTACGGGTCTTTACGAACCGTTTTTCCCTGAAGCCTGGACTCCACTCACCTGTTGACAGTTCATCGGAAACGACAAGAATACTGCCTATTTCTATCTTGCGAAATCTTCCGACTGTGAAGAGCGCAGAAAGTTCCATGTCAACTGCCAGGGTGTCCTTTGCCTGATAATACTCAACTTTCTCGCGTGTTTCTCTGTAAATGGCGTCAGTAGTCCAAACAAGGCCATCATGAAATTCGATCTTATTTTTATTAAAGATGTGCTTTATCTTTTCTACAATCAGAAAAGACGGCTTGCTTCTCAGGCCTTCATCCGCATTGTAATGCTTTGATGTGCCTTCATCAATTATTGAATCTGTTGGCACTACAATATCTCCTATCTTAACCTCCGAAGAAATTGCTCCGCACATCCCGAAAAATATAACTTTACTTGCACCCCGGGCAATAAGTGTTTCTAAAAGCATCACAGCATAAGGAGCACCGATAAAAGGGCCTGCCACAGACAAACTTTGTTTGTCTGAATCCTCAACATATACTTTGCTCGTCAGGAGCCTGGTAAAATTATCTTCACTTATATTGAGCAGCCTGCAAAAAAAACCAAGGTCCTTATCATCGGCCATTAAAACAGCAATCGGCCCCAGGTTTGGAGAGTTTTTTCTTTTTAAAGGCTTTATTATTGCATTATCGTAAGGCATTTTATCAGCTTAGAATAAAATCATTCCGGCTTTGCCAAACTCAAAAGTTCATCTTTAACTTCATCGATAATATCATAAAACCACATAAGATCCTCAATAGAAAGTCGCCCTGCCTTAACAGGAGCTCTATCTCCTCCATCTTTTTTCTTTAATATTCTGGGACCAATCTGAAGTTTTGGCTGAGCTTCGCCGTATTGATTTATGGATACAACAAGGCCTGTATCTTCGCATTTCCACGTTTTTAAAACTTTATCCTTTTCAGGGTCAAACGCCATAGTATTCTCCTTTTACCTATCGCAAGTCCTTGATGCGCAAAAAATTAGTGCAAATCAAGTAAAAAATCGCTCAATTTAGGCTTTATTCGCTGCAAAATTTCAGCCTTATGAAACAAACCGGCTGTTTCAAAAAGCTAAGGTGTTACAATTTGCTAAATATGTCAAATTCATTTTCATCCCTGCCAAATAATAACCGTTGGAACAATTCCCTTATTGACAGGAATTCATTCTTTTATACAGCCTCGCAAAAAGCTAAGTTATGCCGCACTGCAGCAGAGATTTTATTTTTGCCGGTGCCGGGGGATATTTACAGAAAGCGGAATAGCAGACTATCGCGGTAAGGGCTCGGTCAAAAAATGCCAAGTTATTTTTTAGCGAGCCTTTTGTGCTTCCCTCAATTCTTTGATGTAGAATTTATCAATATATTCTTTAACCATTCTGCGCGCAGAGAATTTTGCAGCATTACTTTTAATGGAATTTTTCATTATTCTAACCCAGTCGGCTGGAATTCCATGATCTAA
>JAYEFW010000039.1:0-2416 GCA_034658795.1 Thermodesulfobacteriota bacterium | reverse complement strand
TCAATTCTTTGATGTAGAATTTATCAATATATTCTTTAACCATTCTGCGCGCAGAGAATTTTGCAGCATTACTTTTAATGGAATTTTTCATTATTCTAACCCAGTCGGCTGGAATTCCATGATCTAAAAACTTATAATAACATGGTATTATTTCTTCTTCCAGAATTCTGTAAATGGCTTCCGCATCCTTTTGCCACTTGTTACCTTCAAATTCTTCATGATTAAATGCCCAGCCGTTCTCTCCGTTGTAGCCCTCAATCCACCAACCATCCATGATGCTGAGATGAGGCACGCCATTTAGGGCTGCTTTCATGCCGCTGGTTCCACTGGCTTCCATAGGTGGCAAGGGGTTGTTCAGCCATACATCCACACCGTGAACCATATATTGTGCGAATTGTTCTTCATAGTCTTCAATAAAAGCAATTCTGCCACACAGACCAGGATCACGTGCAAAATTGTATATTTTTTGAAGTATTCTTTTTCCGGGATCATCTGCGGGGTGGGCTTTGCCGGCAAATATAATCTGAATCGGTCTCCATCGATCATTTAAAAGTTTTTTCAGCCTTTCCAAATCATAAAAAATGAGGTCGGCTCGCTTATAAGTAGCAAAACGGCGGGCAAATCCAAGAGTTAATACAGAGGGGTCCAATAATGTACCGCCTGCAAGAATATTGGATGGGCTTATGCGGTTATTTACCCAGCGTTGACGAGCTCTTTCTCTTATAGTGTTGATTAACTTTATTTTTAACCAGAAGTGGGTTTTCCATAATTCATCGTCTGGGATTTCATCGATCAATTCCCAGATTAGAGGATTATCAATATCATCTACCCAATCAGGTCCCAGATATTTGTTGAAAAGAAGCTTCATTTTGGGTTCGATCCAGGTGGGAATATGTATACCGTTAGTAATATAGTCAATTGGAACCTCGTTTTCAGGCAGGTCCGGCCAGAGACTCTGCCACATTTTTCTGCTCACTTCTCCGTGTTTTTTGCTTACTCCATTACAAAATTCAGACATCCTGAGAGCAAAGGCCGTCATATTAAAACCGGCATTAGGATCATTTGGGTGTATTCCAAGTTGTAGAAATGAATCGCGATCAAGTCCAAGGGAAGGCCAGTATGAATGGAAATATTTTTCGATAAGCTGAAATGGAAATATATCATGTCCTGCGGCAACCGGTGTATGAGTCGTGAACACAGTGGTTTTTTTGACATATTGCGATGCTTCGCTATAATTCATTCCTTTCAGAACATTATCTCTTATTCTTTCTAACAGAGCAAAGGCGGCATGCCCTTCATTTAGATGCAGTATTGAATGTTTTATCCCAAGTTTTTCTAAAACCTCTGCTCCTCCAATACCAAGTACGATTTCCTGTCGAAGCCGCTGTTCGATATCACCAGTGTAAAGACGTGCTGATATCTCACGATTCCATGGATCATTTATCTCAATATCTGTATCCATTAGATAAAGAGCTACACGACCGACGGCTATTTTCCATACAGCTACATGTATTGGAGGTTCAATTAGAGGTATTTTGACTATAAGCTGGTTTCCGTTTTCGTCCAGAACTCTGAAAATGGATGCGCTATCCCTGTCAAGTATTTGTTCTATATTCTCCTGCCAACCGTCTTCACGGATTTGTTGCTTGAGATATCCTTGCGGGTACATAAATCCCACGGCTATCAGAGGAACTCTTAAATCACTGCACTCCTTTATAAAGTCTCCGGCTAAAAATCCTAATCCACCGGCATAAAAAGGCAGCGAATGATGCAGGCCATATTCTGCGGAAAAATATACAATTGAGTGCATCCTGGCTTCTTCAACTTCCTCCAGCAATAAGCATGTGTTTCCTTTTATTTCTTTATGGAATCTGGAAAGAACTATGTCATGGTGTCGCAGATAATCTTTATCTGCGGCTGCCGAGTCAAAAGTCTCTTTGGGGAGTTCTTTAAGAACCTTGACGGGATTGTGACGGCTTTCTTTCCATACCTGCCGATCCAGCATTTTGAAAAGCATTCTGGCTTCAGGATGCCAGCTCCACCAGAGGTTTGAAGCCAGGTCTCTCAGACCTGATAGACGATTTGGAATGCCTTCTAATCCTGATAAACCTTCCGGAAGGCATGGGATTTTTTTTATAGCCATTAATGAAATCCCTTGCTTGACTTAATAATTTTTGGTTTCATATGGTTTTCTTTTCTATTGATCAGCCAAAACATAACTTAATCGGTTAGATAAATTATAAAATAGCAGTTTCAGAAAATGCAACATATTTTAATTCCAAGGCATTTTTTTGTTACTTCTTAACAGGAATTAATTTTACGAAAGAAAATCCTCAAAAACAGAAAATTAATGGCAACAGGAGATTGCTGGATAAAGATAAATTCGGTAGTCCCTGCAAAACAGTGCGGGTCAATA
>JAYEFW010000038.1:0-5575 GCA_034658795.1 Thermodesulfobacteriota bacterium | reverse complement strand
ATTTTCATTCTTTAACTCCATTCAAACTCAAACCGCTATGATTGTCGCCGAGTTAAAGAGATCCTGGGAGACCTCTATTCCGGCTATATTAAACTTATCGATAAATTTAGGCCGAATACCTTTAAATCTAAATTCTCCTTTTATTTTACCTTTTTCATCCATCCCCTTTTGCTGAAATGAAAAGATCTCTTGCGTGGTAATTATATTTCCCTCCATTCCAGTGATTTCCTCCAGAGCGATCAGCTTTCTTGTTCCATCAGTCAAACGGGATGCCTGAATAACAACATCAATAGCGGAACTGACATATCTCCTTAGAAACTCACTGGGAAGATCAAAGTTTGCCATAGCCACCATAGTTTCGAGCCGCATCAGGGCATCACGGGAAGTGTTTGCATGGATAGTTGTTAAAGACCCTTCATGTCCGGTGTTCATGGCTTGAAGCATGTCAAACGCCTCTTTCCCGCGGACCTCCCCCACAATAATGCGATCAGGACGCATCCTTAAACTGTTTTTCACAAGGTCTCTCTGTGTAACCTCACCCTTTCCCTCTATGTTCGGAGGCCTGGTTTCCATCCGTACCAGGTGTTCCTGCTTTATTTGTAATTCAGCAGCATCTTCGATAACAACAATCCTTTCATCCTCGGGGATAAACCGCGAAAGAACATTCAGCAGTGTGGTTTTACCGCTGCCCGTACCTCCCGAAATCAAGACGTTCAGCTTTGCCTTGACAATTCCTTTCAGTATCTCAGCGATTTCCGGGGGAAATGTTTTTAGTATTATCAGATCGTTTAACTCCAGGGGAGTTACGGCAAAACGCCTGATGGAGACAATGGGCCCGTCTACGGCCAGAGGAGGTATGATCGCATTAACTCTTGAACCATCTAAGAGTCTGGCATCTACCATAGGAGAAGATTCATCAATGCGACGTCCCACAGCAGATACAATTTTATCAATGATTCTCATCAAGTGAGCATCATCCTTAAACCTTACATTGGTAAGTTCCAGCTTGCCCAGTTTTTCTACATAGACATGTTTGTAAGTATTAATTAGAATATCGGTAACCGCAGGATCTTTAAGCAAAGATTCAATGGGACCAAGTCCCATAACTTCATCCTGGATTTCCGTAAAGAGCTGCTCTCTTTCGACTGAATTAAGCGGCACGGCAAAGCTTTCTTCGCTCAATATTCTTTGTACAAGAACACTGATCTGAGACTTGAGAGCATCAGCATCAAGACTTTCAATAAGAGAAAGATCAACAATATCTAATAAACGATCGTGAATTCTGGTCTTTAACTCGAAATATTCGTCGGGCACATAATCCTTTATACTCTTTGTCGATATGTCATCCAAGTTTATTTTCATCTTTGATTGTCCCCTGTTTAATGCCGTGTTAACGCTTAGTCAGTATCTGCCACCATTTTTTTTGATGGTCATCTTTTTCTACAAAGGTATCTGCCAGATCATTCATGCTTCTGGTTATCTGCGCCCTGGGTGCAGCCATATATAGAGGCGTTCCGTTATTTATAGCGGACACTGTAGTGCTGTAGTCATTCGGTATTGTCCAGAATGTCTTTTTATGAAGGCTCTCTTCAGCGTCGTCCAGAGGAATATCCGATTTGCTTAAATAACGATTAATCACAATTTTGACCCGTTCTTCAGGAAAAGTTTTCAACTCACTAATTGATTGCAAAATCTTATTGGCATTGGAAATGCAAGGAAGACTCAGAAGAGATATGAGTAAAATATTATCCGACAGTTCCATAATTTTCAGGGAAATTTCATCTACAAATTGCCCCGCGTCAATTATCACAAAGTCAAAAAGTTTTTGCATGAAACCTATAAGATGGGCCATCATATCAGGGATAGCGGATCTGGAATCACTTAAAGTAGCCGGCGACGGGAGCACATGAACTCCGGAAGAATGCTTGGCAAGGATGTTCATTAAAAATGTAGAATCCAGCCGGGAAATATTTTTGACTATTTCGCCCCAATGGTAGCCGGGATCAAGCTCCAAAAAGAGCGGTATTTCTCCGAACATCATATTCATATCTATCAGAGCTACTGATTTAACGCTTTCTTTTTGAGCCAGGTTGACTGCCAGATTTACGGCAACCGTAGTTGCCCCTACTCCTCCTTTACAGCCGAAAATAGTTATAATTTTCCCTAATTGAGGAGACTTTTTACGGTTGATTTTTTCCCTTTTTTCCTTAAATTTTTCCAGAGCCTGCCGCACTTCTTCTTCTTTAAGAGGAAGAAGGAAAAATTCCTTTGCACCGATTTTTATAGCCTGCATCAGCACCTCGGGATCGGAATTCTCCGAGATCAGAAAAACCTCGGCTACCTCATCAGAATTTAAAAGAGACCGGATGTGTTGAAATTCATTATCAGTATCATCCCCCATCTCAAAAATCAAAAGGCTATCCTCATGAGTGTCATCCGGCATTTGAACCTTCATTCCTTCAATAGAACGAATGATCCCCTCCAGTTTTTTTCTCAGATCTGCTTTTTTTGTCTCTATTTTGATCCAGATGGTAGTATCAGCCATGGGAGCCTTTTTAAAACGGTTATAATAGTTTTTATTCTACTTGCTTTGAATAGCGCTATCACCTAATTTGTTCGATGTTTGTTTTTCCCTGTATCCCCTGTATTTTCCAATATTTGCCTCGGCCACCTGCTCGTCTGGTCCGTTTATGATCTGATTAAACTTTGCCAATTCAAAAGACTTTCCCCAATTTCTATCCAGCATCGTCTCCTTTACTCCGCAGCCTGAAGAAATCAATAGCGTCGCTATCAATCCGATTAATATAAAACATCTCGTTAACATTGTATCCTCCTTGATTCTCCGGCTATCTGACAGTACATCACCACTAAATCCATTGCTTTCCGCCAAACTTCCAAATCTCGATATTTTTTTAACTTCATGGCTTCTCCCGACCCCTGATCCCTGATCCCTGAACTCTGACCTCTAATCCCTTATCTCTAATCCCTGCTTTCTAATCCGGGTACGGCATGCCATGTCCAAAATGTCCGTCAAATTGTCCTCTTATAGTAGTCAAGGGCTGGTTTTTTTCTCTTCCTTCCATTAATCCGAGGAGATAGAATTCCGTGTCATCAGGCTCTATATAAAAATCGGTCGGCAGAGTCTGTTTTTCCAGATCAAAAGGTTTTACAAGGCGGGGTGTGACAATAATGATCAGTTCTGTTTCTTTTTTCTGAAATGCCCGGCTTCTAAAAAGCATTCCCAGAACTGGGATATCGCCCAGGAATGGGAATTTATTGATGCTGTCTTGAACCGTATCCTTTAGAAGACCGGCTATGGCAAAACTCTGGCCGTCTGCAAGTTCCACTGTGGTCGAAGTCTTTCTCGTGAGTAATCCCGGTGCTGGATATCCTCCGATCAGCACGGCAACTGAAAAATCGATTTCAGATACCTCAGGCGTGACGTTAATTCTGATCCTGCCCTCGGGAAGTACAATCGGTGTGAAATTAAGACTTACTCCATAGTTTTTGTATACGATACCAATGCCATCCTCATTGGATACCGGTATTGGAAATTCCCCGCCCGCCAGAAAGGTTGCAGTCTGCCCACTTAAAGCGATTAGCGTTGGTTCCGCCAGGATCTTGGCCAGACCGTTTTGCTTTAACAAATCAATAAAGCCTGTCCAAGTCGATATTCCATTTTCAAACTTGAAAAAAAGAGAACTTAGTTCCGACGTAATGGAAACCCCACGCTGTTCAGGTAAAGCCCCGAGCAAACCAAGACCGAAACTTCCTCCCCTGTTATATGTCCAGTTGATTCCGAGATTCTTAGTCACCGATCTTGACATTTCGGCTATTCTTACCTCCAGCATGACCTGGTGTACCTCCTCTACTTTAACTAAATTGTGGACAGTGCCACCAGGAGCATACTCTTTAGCCAAAATCATAACCTGGGAAAGATTGTTTGTGTCGGATATCCTGCCCGAAAGGGTAATGGAATTATGTGTTGCTATGACACGAATATCCTTCTCGTCAGGGAGAATATTATGAAGCTGTTGCTTTAACCTTGAAATATCGCAATCCACTTCCAGATTATAGATAGCA
The DNA here is from genome assembly GCA_034658795.1 of Thermodesulfobacteriota bacterium. Lineage (GTDB taxonomy): Bacteria > Desulfobacterota > Desulfobacteria > Desulfobacterales > ETH-SRB1 > B13-G4. The sequence goes on along the minus strand of JAYEFW010000038.1, from coordinate 1,492 downwards.
TAAATCTTTTTATTTTGCCATATGGTCAAGTTGGTAATTCCTGCGGTTTTTCCGATAAGATAAATTTCGTTGGGAGAAAGGAGGATAACTTTGGCGATTGCAGGATTAGCTATGGAAACGCGATCAACTGGCTTGGAGTTTTTGAGAATAATCGATTTCCCAACCACTAACTGCAGTTTCTTTGGTTTATCAGTTTCCGGGAGTTCGGAATCCGCTGCCCATGATATCACGGGAAAAACCAGCAAAATAAGCGTAATAATAAGAGATACGGTTCCCTTTTTGTAGTATTTTTTTGACAGGAACATATAAATATCATCCTTATTTTAGAGTTCAAAGTTCTTTTGGGTCACATTGACGCCCTCAATTATTTCCACTGTGCGAATCCTTTTTGCCAACTCATTTTTTTCGGGACGGAACAAATTCTTTTTGGGACGGAACGATTCAATGACATTGGAAGGACTGGCTCCATTAGTCAGGACAATCTCTTTGTCTGTGATATTTCTCAAAGCAAACTGGAGTTTTCCCATGGAACTCGCGAGAACCAGCTCTTCCCCTTCCTTAGGAGTGACTTCCAGAGTATAAACGTCAACCGGATAGGGCTTTCCATCTTCTTTGTTCTTTCTCATTTCTACTCCTGTCGCAAGAACATGAATATTTTCAAACACTGTTTTGGTTGTCTTCTCATTGCTCCATGGATTAGTTGTCGTAAGCAGGATATCTACCCGGTTGGTCGGTCTGATCATGCCGGAAAGTCCGAGTAGCTTGTCGCCTTTTAGAGCCAGCGCGCGTTTCCCCGGTGTTACAACCACTGAGATGCCCCCTGTAGTCACGCTGCTCGGAGCCAATTTACTTTCCAGTATGGGTTCGTTGGGCTTGAGAGAACTGATAAGAACTCTATTTGTTACCAATTCCGGATTTGAAAAACTGCCTGGTGGGAGAGTGTCTTTAAGATAGGGGACTGTCTTTAATAATTTAGGCTCAAGTTTTGTCCCCCATGTCAAACCTTGCACGGCAACCACAATAGGCGCAGTTTTAGAGCTCGCTATACTAGTTGTGCTAGTTTCTTTCGGAGTCGACTGGACTTTTAACCATCTGTACACAAAAATAGTGACAGATGAAGCAATCACTAAGGCCAGCGCAAGGGGAATAATTGCCTTCCATTTTCCCATGAAGTGCCTCCTTTCTTGTTGTTGATTGTAAATTTCAAGCAACGTTTAAGTATAAGTTAACTGTGCCCAAGAGGCATGCTCAAAAGATCTTTCACCTTCTCCAGCAGCACATCCATGCCAATTGGTTTGAGCAGATACCCGTCAGCCCCTGCCTGCTTAGCCTTCTCCCGATTTTCAGGAGTATCAAAACCGGTTATCATCAGTACCTTTATACCGGAAGTATCGGGATTATCCTTGATTCGCCGGCAAGCTTCGACCCCATCCATCCCAGGCATCACCAGGTCCATCAAAATCAACTCCGGTTTGAACTCACTGACCTTAAT
>JAYEFW010000037.1:3357-5591 GCA_034658795.1 Thermodesulfobacteriota bacterium | reverse complement strand
TTGACAAACAAAAAAACGTAAGTTATTTTTAAATTTATTTAAGGCAGTAAGCCCACCTATTGGAGAGAATACCTTTTAAATTCTTCTGAATTAAAAAATCACTAAGGGCTTGGTCAAAAACAACTTGGTAGAATTTGCGCCCAAATTTGCCGTAGATTTAATTGATCTGATTGAGCAAAACCGCAGGAATAGCGAGCTATTTCGAGGACTTTTGCGAATGAAGATCGGTTAAAGATATAGTGAAGTTGGGATGCAAAAATGCCAAGTTATTTTTGACCGAGCCCTAAACTAAACTATATTCCTCCATAATAGAGCCCTTTGAAAAACGTTCAAGTAAGGCAAAAATTTTAACTACAGGAATACAGCTTAGCTTATAGCTGATGGCTCTTAAGCTCATAAGATAAAAAGGCATAACAGCTTATCAGCTAACATAGCCTAACGCAGGAACTTTTAGTGAAGCGAAAGCGCTAACCTTTAGCGCCAATTGAACAAAAGGGGGACGTGTTGCAAAGGTCTCTAACAACCAGCAGGGAACCAGCCTATTAGCAATCGACCCATCCGGAATTAGCTTTTGCCGTTTCACTCATTCCGCTATCGAAGATAAAATAAAGAGGGGCGTGCATGAAATTCGTTTTAAAGACTTAATTGGGTGACGAAGTCTGAATGCTTTGAGAAATATGGATTATTGGGTTCGCAAGAATAAGTAATGGGGTAAATTTTAATGAACATAGTTGAATTAAAAGACAAGAAAATAAGTGAACTGACAGATATGGCAAAGGGTTTTAATATTGATGGTGCAGCCGGAATGCGAAGGCAGGATCTTGTTTTTGCCCTTCTGCAGGCCCAGATTGAAAAGGATGGTTTAATATTCGGTGAAGGAACACTTGAGATATTGCCTGACGGATTTGGGTTCTTGAGATCGCCTAATTCCAATTATCTTCCCGGTCCTGATGACATTTATGTTTCTCCGTCACAGATACGTCGTTTCAATCTGCGGACTGGAGATACTGTGTCGGGGCAGATCCGACAGCCAAAAGAGTCTGAACGGTATTTTGCGCTTTTGAAAGTTGAGGCTGTTAACTATGAAGATCCTGAAGTGGCCAGGGAAAAGATCCTTTTTGATAATCTGACTCCGCTTTATCCTGAGAGAAAAATAAATCTTGAAACTTCTTCCGATAATTACTCTACAAGAATAATGGATCTTATGATTCCTATTGGTTTTGGCCAGAGGGGCCTGATCGTTTCACCTCCCAGGTCAGGAAAAACGATGCTTTTGCAGAATATTGCCAACAGCGTTATTGCCAGCCATAAAGATATTATTCCTTTTGTTCTTCTGATTGATGAACGCCCTGAAGAAGTGACGGATATGCAACGATCAGTTAATGCGGAAGTCATAAGCTCAACTTTTGATGAACCTTCTGAAAGACATGTTCAGGTCGCCGAAATGGTGATCGAAAAGGCAAAAAGGCTGGTGGAACATAAAAAGGATGTTATTATTCTGCTGGATAGCGTAACAAGACTTGCGCGTGCCTATAATTCTGTTATGCCGCCGAGCGGAAAGATTCTTTCCGGAGGAGTTGATTCAAATGCTCTACAGCGGCCGAAACGTTTTTTTGGCGCGGCCAGAAATGTTGAAGAAGGTGGAAGCCTTACTATTATAGCAACCGCTCTGGTTGATACAGGAAGCCGGATGGATGAAGTCATTTTTGAGGAATTCAAGGGCACGGGCAATATGGAAATTCAATTAGATAGAAGACTTTCTGATAAAAGATTATTCCCTGCGATTGATATAAAGAAATCAGGTACCCGCAAAGAAGAGTTGCTGCTGGATGAAGAGACTCTTAACCGTGTCTGGATATTAAGAAAACTCCTTTCCTCATTAAATCCTTCAGACAGTATGGAATTTTTACTTGAAAAAATGGGCGGAACAAAAGATAATAAAAGTTTTTTAAATTCAATGAATTCATAATAAGGGAATATAAAAAATGAAAGCTGACATACATCCTAAGTACTCTGAAACTACTATTAAGTGTGCATGTGGAAATGTGATTGAAATCGGTTCAACAAAATCAAATATACGGGTTGAAATCTGTTCAAAATGCCATCCATTTTTTACAGGTAAGCAGAAACTCATTGACACAGCCGGTAGAATTGAACGTTTCCGCAAAAAATATGAAAAATTTCAGAAGTAACTTAACTTGTGCGTAGTTGATGAGGAATTTAACCGAGTCGGG